>JACMLK010000193.1 GCA_014379665.1 Saprospiraceae bacterium
AGCATCATTTTTCTGGTTTTGCTGATCCTGGTCTTTATCCTTTTTATCCTCTTGTTCCTTCTTTTGCTCTTCTTTTTTTTGCTGTTGAATTTGTTTTTTCAGTTCATTGCGTGCTATAGCCAGATTCTCCTTTGCTGACTGATCATCCGGAATGCTTCTAAGGGACTTTTTATATGCATCTATACTTTCTTTGTATGCCTGTTTTTTAAACAATGCATTCCCCTGATTATAATAGATCTTTGCTTTTTGCTCATCAGTAGTCGTTCGGGTAGCTGCCTCTGTATATTTTTTTGCAGCTTCATCATATCTTTCCTGATTGACCAATGTGTTGCTCAGGTTGTAAGCAGACTTTACATCAGGTTTATGATGCTCCGCTTTCCTGTATTCCGTTTCTGCTTCCTGATATTTTCCGTACTCATATAACATATCTCCATTGCGAAGATTTTTATGAGCGTTTTGACCGGAAACAGTATACTGTCCAAGCAAACAAATGGCTATTGATATGTACCTTGTTTTAAATATCTCAGTCATGTTTTCTGATCATTAAAAATGGAGAAATAAAAAAATCCGTTATCAGTAAGAACAATCCTATGGCCAGTAAATATTGATAATAGCTTTTGAATTCTGAAAAGGATCTGACTTCGGTGGCACGTTTCCTGAGTTTTTCTATCTTCCCATTTAAATCATTAATTATATCATGGCCATCTTCCAGCATATAAAACTCACCATGCCCGTTCTCTGCCAGGTCACTCAAAAGTGTCCTGTTTAAAACAGACTTAACCGGATTTCCTTCATCATCTGTTTTGAATTCTTCCCTTCCATCACGAAGAACGGGCACGTAACCACCTTCCGCCGTACCTACTCCAATGGTAAATATATTCCATCCGTCAGACACCGCATTTTTTGCCTGATCAAGTGCCTCCTCATCATGATCTTCACCATCAGAAATTATAATCAAAGCCCGCTGATTTTGTTCTTTAGTATTAATACTTCTTTGTGCCAGATTTATAGCTTCTCCGATGGCTGTCCCCTGAGTACCGGCCATCTCCGTATTGGCAGATTTAACAAATAATTCAGCCGCCGCATAATCATAGGTCAACGGCATCTGGAGATAGGCACTTCCGGCAAAAAAAATCAACCCGATCTGATCACCCTTGCGTGCTTCGATCAGACTCTCCACAAATTTTTTGGCCTTCTCAATTCGACTCGGGTTTATATCTGTAGTATTCATACTTGATGAAATATCAAGTGCTATAAAAATATCGCTGTTATTAACCTTTATCTTATCTTTCTTAAAACCCCATTGTGGATTTGTAGCAGCCAAAATAATAAATAAAACCGCAAGAATAAGTAGCCCAAAACGAACACGATTGCTTTTCCCGGTCTGAAATGACATCAGTCTTTCAATGAGTTCAGGTTTACCAAATTGACTTTTTCGTTTGTTCAAAAGTTTTATCCCCCACAGGAATATCACCATCATCACAGGGATAAGTGCAAGGAGGTATATGGCTGATATGGATTCAAATCTGAACATTTCTTTTAAATAACGAATTTTGAATTAAGAATTACAAATTGAGTTCAATAATTAAAGTTCATGTTTTTTCAAATCTAGCATCCGCCTGATTTGATGGATTAACTCAATGTCCTGAAAATGGTTTGACTCAGCACCCAACCCAACATCAATAAAATCAAACCACTGTAAAGAAAAACCCTGAATTCATCCTTATAACGTTTATATACATTGATTTCAATTTCCGTTTTTTCGAGTCGGTCTATCTCCGAATAAATATTCTCTAAACTGACTCTATCCACTGCCCTGAAATATTTACCTTCTGTCATACCGGAGATAGACTCCAGGAGTTCCACATCGATCTCCACATTTGCCATGGCATACATATATTCACCATCGCTTCTTCTATTTACCGGAGACAATGCCTGACCCATAGTTCCCACAGCTATCGTATATACTTTGACCCCATATTCTTTGGCTATTTCAGCCGCT
Source organism: Saprospiraceae bacterium (assembly GCA_014379665.1). Taxonomy (GTDB): domain Bacteria; phylum Bacteroidota; class Bacteroidia; order Chitinophagales; family Saprospiraceae; genus OLB9. The sequence continues at coordinate 2,003 of JACMLK010000193.1, forward strand.
GTTGTGGGATTGATATATCCCGCATTATTCACACCATCTGTAAGCAGGATAATAATCCTGGACTTGTCTTCACTGTCCTTGAGTCTGTTCACCGCAGTAGCAAGACCCATACCAATAGCAGTACCGTCCTGCAGCATCCCAACCTGGAGACTTCCCAGAAAATCCATCAAAATGTTATGGTCTGTGGTCAGAGGGCATTGGGTAAAACTCTCCCCTGAAAAAACAACCAGTCCAATTCTGTCATTGATACGTTTTTCCACAAACTCTCTGGCAACCAGTTTACTTACTTCTAGTCTGTTAGGATCAAAATCTTTAGAAAGCATACTACTCGACAAATCCATCACCAGCATAATACTGATTCCATCTGTTTTGATCTTTTCTTCTTTCAGACTCAATTGAGGCCTGGCTAAAGCAATGATAAACAACACAACTGCCATTATCTTTAGAAACGGCAGATAGGGATATATTTTTTCTTTCCAGCCTTGCGTAAAGTAAAACCCACCGAGATTAGAAATGGTCAGGGTAGGTTCAGGATTTTTTTTAGCGAAGTATTGCCAATAAATCATTACAGGTACAACCACCATAGCCAAAAACCATGCGGGAGCATTAAAATGAAGACTTGAAATATAATCGATCATTGGTCTTCCACTTTAGTGTGTTCCACAAAAGCTACTGCTTTCAACATAAATCCGGCGTGTACGTCTTCTCCCGGTATGGCTTTTGCAAATTTTACCAAATCAGCGATCTGTAAAATCTCCTTTACTTCCAAAATATAGTTCCGATCAAAATCCGGACGGCTCAATGCATTGGTAATCTCATCAGTAGTCATCTCAGGCGCCCTTATCTGATATCTGTCTTCAAGATACTGCCTGATAATTCCCGTAAGTTCTGATTGGTATTCCTTTACCTGACCCTGCTGCCACAATCTTTTACTATCCAGAACAGACAACGAGCGCAATGCCTTTTCATGAGGCAGTAAAATCTCAGTTACTTCTTCGACCTCAACATCATGTCTTTTCCTTTTTCTTTTATAAAAATAATAACCAACTAAAATCATCAGGAGTAATGCTATTAATGTATAAACGTAGACCATATAGTCTGACATATCCGCATCTTCCCGCATAATATCTTTGATGGGGTTTAAAGTCACACTATCTTGTTTCATGACTGTTTCCGGTATAGTAACGACCAGCTTTTGCAATTCTGTAGGCATGATTTCCGGTTTCCCTTCAACGATTACATCAGGGGGTATGATATCAAATACCCCCATATTGTATATGCTTATTTTTATGGTATTTTCTATGACTTGCTGACCGTTTTGAATACTTATATTCAGTTTTGACACATCCAGTGGTTGATTAATATCAGCTTGCTTCCACATTCCGAAATCCAGTATTTCGAGATCTGCAAATTTGTCCATAAAATTGGTATCAGAAAGAAACAGTTGATTTTCAAGCCTGAGAAAAGGAGCAAAATCCAATCCTTTGATGACAATATCTGAAGGTATCTTTATCCTGATGTCTATTGATACCGGGTCTCCGATCTGAACACTATCAACTGATATTTTAGCCGTTGCAATGATCTGCCCATAAATCATAGTGCCTGTAAACAAAAGAAGACCTGTCAGAAAAAGTCTACTCTTTCGACAGTAAAGTATGGATATCATTCTCACGTCCTTTTAGATCTTCGTTTAAAAAATACCTGCATGGCTTTGATATAATCATCTTCTGTGGAAATGTTTATCGTGTCGGATTTAGCCATATTAAAATCCTTCTGAAAACGTTCGTTACTTATTTTAAAAAAAGAGGCATACCTGTTCCTGACATCTCCATCACTTGAATTTACAAAACGCTTCATGCCGGTCTCAGCGTCTTCCAAAAGAATCAATCCTGCGTCAGGTAGGGATTTTTCCCTTTCGTCATATATCTTTACCCCAATGATATCATGTTTTTTAGCTGCAATGGTGAGCGCCTGCTGATATCCGTCCGCCATAAAATCTGACAGAATGAAAACTATACTTCGCTTTTTTTCAATATTATTTAAATATATCAATGCTTCTGCCAGATTGGTTTCCCTATTTTCAGGTCTCAAATTCAGCAATTCTCTTATAATACGCAGGATATTTTGTTTACCTTTTTTAGGTGGAAGATATTTTTCTATATGGTCTGAAAACATGATTGCCCCAACCTTATCATTATTGTTCATCGCAGAAAACGCTAAAACTGCGGCCAACTCTGTCATCATTTCATTTTTAAACCGCGTCACTGTCCCGAAGAAGGTAGATGCTGACACGTCAATCAACAACATCACTGTAAGTTCTCTTTCTTCTTCAAAAATCTTGACATGTGGCCCTCCTGTCCGTGCAGTTACATTCCAGTCTATGTTGCGCACATCATCTCCGTATTGATAATCCCTTACTTCACTGAATGACATACCGCGCCCCTTAAAAGCAGAATGATATTCACCAGAAAATATTTGTTTTGTCAGACCTTTGGTCTTAATTTCCAGTTTTCGTACTTTCTTGAGCAGTTCGGCGGTATCCATCACTTTCCTGATAATGCTTTAATGAGACTTCGGTGTTTCAGTTTATCAGTCAGATTGGCAAAGGGTATTAAAATTTCTTTTTCACCGTAAATGGTATTAAAGTCTGTCTTGAAACTGATCCCGTTGTCTTTAATCGTAATGTGTTCAAAACGCTGTCCTTCAATCCATGTTTTCAATTCGGGTTTACTATGAAATTCCTTCTTCATAGCGGGGATTAACAAATCAAAAAAACTTTTACTTTCAAAATTTCGTTCAAATATATCCTGCAATATCATTTCCTTACCATTCTTCAGATCATATATAAATGCCTTCTTCCTGGTCACCGGACTCCATGATGACTGCATATATATGGTGCCACTGATCATATCATTCAGAAAAAGATCAACATCCACCCATCCGTACGCAGTTTGCGACCATCTCTCATTAGTTCCGATATCACCGGAGTCTATACTTTTAAACTTTTCCAGGTTTGCCCTCACCCAATCTTTAAATGCAGTTTCTATCCATATATCAAATTTTTTATACCCGGTCATGGGCCTGACACATTCCATTCTGCTGTAATAATCAGCATATTCATAACATTCATATACCAACCTTCTTTCACTTTTTAAGGGTATAATAAGCTCATCCCCATTTTCATCTACACTTTTAA
>JACMLK010000194.1 GCA_014379665.1 Saprospiraceae bacterium
ATACAGAAAATGAACTTACCACTGACGACAAAGTCTCCTCCCTGCTGTCTGATAACATTTGTTCCCCTTCGGTGATGTGGTAAAATACATTGGGACTTACTCCGGCAAAAGCTTCTTTCAATCCTGACTTCCACATGATCACCACCGAGTCTATCATTATCGCATCCCCCAAACCGAAGTGTGCGGAAAGCTGGTTCTGACCGCAATACCCTGATTGTGATGAGATGTCTCTGATTTGCCATACCCTCTTGCCATTGATCGTAGATTTGACCTTGACGATGCTTCCGATGGCAGACGTATTGGATACAGTTCCGGTCAGTTGTATTTCCACCCAGTTTTTTCCATTGGTGTCATTCCGGTAAAACCTGTTTTGATCCACTCCGTTAAAACATCCGGCAATCGCTGCATCAAGGTCACCGTCTTTGTCATAATCACCCAGCGCACATCCATAAGACCACCCTGCGTCTTCCACGATGGGTCCTGTTTCCGACTTAATAAAATCACCGGATCCGTCATTCAAATATACAAAATTGTTTAAAGCGCCTCCATGAAATGCATTGGTGGCAATCAGGTCGAGGTCACCATCATTGTCCAGATCTCCCCACTGACTCCCAAATGAATTAGCTACACCTGTAAAGGCAGCACTGTTTATTTTTGTAAACATCCCGTTTCCATCATTTCTGAAAAGCATATTAGGTCCCTGAAAATTGGCCAGGAATACATCAAAATCACCATCATTGTCATAGTCTCCCCAACTTGAACTCATCGTATTTCCTCCTGCTGTCACTAAGGCATTGCCGGTGGCTTTGGTGAATACACCGCTGCCGTCATTGCGATACAGATTTTCATGCTGGCCGTTTTCATTGGTCACAAATAGATCTTCGTCTCCGTCCATATCATAATCTATCCAGTTTACTGAGCGGGAGTAAAATGCATCTGATACCACACTTCCCGTGGATATTTTAGTAAACATGCCGTTTTTATCATTGTGGTACAAAAAGTTTTTTTTGTTACCATCGCTGTTGCTTACATAAAGATCAACATATCCATCATTATCATAATCACCCCATGCTGCTGTTTCAGAATATCCACCATCTTTAGTCATAGGAGCATCCGATATTTTGTTAAAGGTACCATCCCCGTTGTTCAGATAAAACAAGTTGTTTTTTCCATACCAGTTGACCACCATGGCGTCAAGGTCACCATCATTGTCAATGTCACTGAATGATGCCCCGACAGAAGGATCGCTGTCAGTGACGATCGCATCATTGGTTAGTGTGGTGAAACCTCCGGTTTTATCATTGATAAACATGGCATTGGGAGCACCGGCTTTTGGACCCTGTGTCATGAACAGATCCAGCCAGCCGTCATTATTGTAATCTATCCAGTTTACACTTCTCCAGTCACCTGTTTTATGCACCGGCGCTATATTTGTCATTTTAGTAAAATTCACCTGACCATGCAGGATACAAGATATCATCAAGATCAGGGATAAAAGGAAGGTCTTCATATTTTAAGTGTTTAAGATTTGTAAGCCAAATATAAATACGCCAAACCTTTCGCAATCCACTAATCAATAAACGACGTCCACAGACTGTTATACACCACCTGGTGGTGCTCGGTGTTGTTTGTGTGTTAACAGTTGCTTTTCACAGGTGGAAAATGGGTGTTTGCATATTATTTGTTTAATATCCGGATATTAATACGACTTTTATCGGGTGAAACAACGAGGATTAGTACATATTGCGTTTTGGTTCGTATACCTGATGTTCGAATCTTATATTGAATTTGCCTGGATCAGTGCTTCTTATGCATCCATGGCTCCGATTGACAGATTTATACTTGCTGTAAAAGCCGAATCCCTACTCTTGATAGTAAAAATCCCCGTTACTTATATAGTCATATATTTTATCACAGCCATAAGACCGTCTTTCAAAAGGTCGGTGTTGCCTGTGGTATCTTCCTTCGTAGTTATTTTGGTCGCTACCATACTCCATAAACTTTTGATTATCCGAATAGCTCTTCCCTATATTTATCTTGATAGCGAAGTGACACCATTTGTGTTCAAGCCTGCTTTTATGATTTCATCGCTGCTCAATGTGGTCACCATCATTGGTATAGCAATGGCTCTGAAATATTACCGGTTACTTGAGAAAGCACGAACAGACGCAAAAATCCTGGTCAAAGAAAAGCTGGAAGCAGAACTGAATTTTCTCAAGGCACAGACGAATCCCCATTTTTTGTTCAATACCCTGAATAATATCTACGCCCTTGCTCGTAAAAAATCAGATGATACCCCTGAAGTGGTTATGAAATTGTCCAAATTATTGCGTTTTATGCTCTATGACGCAAGAAAAGATATGATCACTATACACCAGGAAATGGCTGTATTGCAGGATTATATCGAATTGGAGAAGATCAGGTACAATGAACGACTAACCATTGATTTTAAATATCATATAGATGATGAGACAGAACCCATTGCACCACTTCTTTTGTTGCCATTTGTCGAAAACGCCTTTAAGCACGGGGCAAGCGAATTGCGGTTTGAGTCGTTTATCCGGATACGACTGGTGGTTCGTGATGGATCACTGGTTTTTGAAGTAGAGAATGCTGCAGAAGATCTTCAGGTATCAGAAGATAACGGCAAAATAGGTTTACAGAATGTACGGCGACAACTGGAACTTATATATCCACATCACAAGTTGGAAATTAATCACAATGAAACTACTTTTGCCATAAGATTACAACTCAATCTTCGTCAGCATGGATAAATTTAGCTGTATTATTGTAGAAGATGAGCCATTGGCCGTAGAGATATTGGAAGATTATATTGCACAGATACCATTTCTCGAATTAAAGGAAGTATGTCCTGATGCAATCTTTGCCCTGGAATGTCTGAACAGGGAGAAGATAGACCTGATTTTTCTGGATATCCATCTTCCTAAATTAAAAGGTCTTGATTTCATCCGTTCACTTCGTTATCCGCCACAGGTAATCATCGTATCTGCTTACCATGAATATGCCATAGATGGATATGAACTCAATGTCCTTGATTATCTGTTGAAGCCAATAGAGTTTAGCCGGTTTTTCAAAGCAGTAAGCAAACTGAAAACAGGATTGCCGGTGTCTGAACGACCAACCAATTATCCTTTTGCCTACGAAAATGAACCTTTGTTCTTTCAGGTGGATAGAAAAAAAGTCAGGGTGCTTCCGGATGACATTCTTTTCATCGAGAGCGTTGGCGAATATGTCAAAATCGTCATGACGGACAAAACTATGCTTACCAAAATTACTCTTTATGATATCGGACAGTTACTGCCGCAGCATTTGTTCAGAAGAATACACCGTTCCTATATCATTGCATTAAAAAAAATTGAAGTTTTCACGCTCAACCATGTGGAGATCAATAAAACCATCATACCCATCGGCCGCATGTATAAAGAAGTCATGAGAGGCTGGGAGAAAGGATAGGTGTATCATAGTGGAGTTCTTTCAGATGGAATTTATAACATTACTGGAATGATACGCACTAAATAAGTTTGTATAACAAATGGCACAAAATAAAAAATAAAACTTGGACGTTTACAATTCTTATTTAAGAATTTGGTGCCATATTTTTTATATCGTGGCAAAAATGAAACAGTGGTGACACCAATACAAAACTGTCCGAACTTGTAGGATGTCCTGATTTTATGCGCCGGGAAACCGGTGA
>JACMLK010000195.1 GCA_014379665.1 Saprospiraceae bacterium
ATCTGCTCTTCAGATTTGTTCAGTACATAGAGCGCCAGATTGTGCTTTTTGATGCACTCGAAGATGCAGCTTATTCCAAAATAAACGACTTGAATGGTCCCGGTACACTCAGACCGTTGGAATTAAAATTTTCGAACTTTAAACTATCCGGTGCAAACCGGAAAAAACTGGAAGACTTTTGTGTTCGATTGGTGCTGACGGCACATCCTACCCAGTTTTATCCGGGGTCAGTTTTGGGCATCATCCATGACCTGACTACTGCACTGAAAACCAATGATACGGAAACCATTAATCTTCTTTTGCAACAATTGGGTAAAACACCTTTTCTTAACAAACAAAAACCTACCCCTTATGATGAAGCCGTCAGCCTTATCTGGTTTCTCGAAAATGTATTTTATCATAGCGTAAGTGATATTATCGGGGAGTACAAAGATAGTTTGCCGTTTATCAATCCGGAAGCCGGTCCTATCATCAGAATGGGATTCTGGCCGGGTGGTGATCGTGATGGCAATCCATTTGTCAATGCTTCTACTACATATAGGGTGGCCTCATCCCTGCACATTTCGCTGCTTAAATGTTATTACAGAGATGTCCGCAAACTCAAACGGAGGCTTACATTCAAAGGTGTAGATACGATCATTGCAAAACTTGAGTCCGATTTATACGAACAGGCCTTTCTTCGGTTTAACCGGAACATTACCTCAAAATCTGATCTCATCCAGCCATTGGTATCTATCAAAGAAATTCTCTCCACGGAGCACAACGGACTATTCATCCATTTAATAGAAAACCTGATCATTAAGGTGCATTGCTTTGGACTTCATTTTGCTTTTATCGACATCAGACAGGAAAAAGACATACACTCCCGTTTGATAGAAACTATTATCGGTCAAAAATCAAATGATTTATCACTTTATCTGTCACTTGAAGAAGATCAGAAAATAAATTATCTCAATGATTCGACAATTAAGATTGATCCGTCCGAACTGGATGTTGAACTTCAGATTGATACAATACAAACCATACAAACAATCCAAAAAATTCAGGATGAATATGGCGAACCTGCTTGCCACAGATACATCATCAGTCAATGTACCAGTGCCCTAAATATAATTGAAATCCTGACCCTTTTCAGGATGTCAGGCTGGGAGACTGACCATATTAGTGTGGATATAGTACCACTCTTTGAGACTATTGATGATCTCATAAATGCACCGGCCATTATGAAAAAGTTGTACGAAAACGAAATATATAAAAATCATCTGAATCTTCGAAAAAACAAACAAACTGTCATGCTTGGTTTTTCTGATGGCACAAAAGACGGTGGTTATTTTATGGCCAACTGGATGATATACAAAGCTAAAAAAGAACTCAGCAATCTGGCGAAAATATATAATATTGATGTGCTCTTTTTTGATGGGCGTGGAGGTCCCCCTGCACGTGGAGGTGGCAAAACTCATAAATTTTATACGTCAATGGATAAGGATATTTCAAGTAAGGAGATACAACTCACGATACAGGGTCAGACCATAAGTTCTAATTTTGGGATCAATGATTCATCCAGATACAATGTCGAACAACTCATCAATGCAGGGGTGACTAATATCCTTTTTGCTGATGCTAAAGAAAATTTTACTTCAGACGAAGAAACACTGATATTTCAGTTAGCTGAGATCAGCCTGACTTCATATCTGGAACTAAAGAATCATCCTGATTTCGTCACCTACATGGCTGATGTCAGTCCGCTTAAATATTTTGGTATGACCAATATTGGCAGTCGTCCGACTAAACGAGGTATATCGGATAGGTTGACAATTAAGGACCTCAGAGCCATACCATTTGTAGCTTCGTGGAATATGATTAAACAAAATATTCCCGGGTTCTATGGACTTGGTACAGCTATAAGAATTCTTAAATCGGAAGGTAAGTTTGAATTGCTTAAGGAAATCTATCGAAAATCATTATTTTACAGGACCTTGATAGATAATAGTGAAATGACATTATTCAAGACTTTTCTTCCTTTAACAGCCCATATTGCAGATCATCCCATATATGGAGTAATACGCAAAAAAATAGCTGATGAATACGAACTCACCAGGATAAATCTACTTTTACTCGGAAATCATGATTCCCTCATGCAGGAATATCCTATAGATAAGCTTTCCGTTCAGATGCGCGAGCGTATAGTACTACCGCTAGTGACCATACAGCAATATGCTCTGGCTAAACTCAGGGAACAGTCTGAAATTTCTGATTCCAACCTCAGGACATCTTATGAAAAAATAGTAGTAAGATCTGCCTTCGGAATCATCAATGCCGGTAGGAATTCGGCTTAAAATGGTGTATATAACAAATTGCACAAAATAAAAAATAAAGCCTTGATGTTTACAGTTCTTATTTTAGAATTTGCTGCTATATTTTTAATATCGTGGCTTAATTGAAACTGTGGTGACACCAATACAAAACTGTTTGAACTTGTAGGATGCCCTGATTTTATGTGCCGGGAAACCGGTGAATTATCGGGTGAGGATAAAATCGGGAAAATGCGAAGAACGTTAGTAAATCAATGCCAGATACGTGTGATAATGCTAAAGTGAGTTTTTTGTATTGGGAGTTTTTTTGTTTACTTTTTTTGCGGAAAAAAAAGAATAACTGAACGATCCCAAAGGGTGATGCATGACAATGCATCAAGTGAAGG
>JACMLK010000020.1 GCA_014379665.1 Saprospiraceae bacterium
AAAAATTAATATTTCATTTTATCCATGCTGTGGAGTTAATCAACATATCAAAATACTGGCTACTGATCAAAGAAGCCATCCGGGGTGACGAAAGAGATTATACAAAAGGAAGCATAAAGGCTGCCATATTCCTGTTGGCTATACCCATGATACTTGAGTTGAGCCTTGAGAGTGTGTTTGCAATTGTAGATATGTTTTTTGTGGGAAAACTTGGTCAGAATGCAGTAGCGGTAGTGGCTTACACAGAATCTATGATCACCATCATTTATTCTTTTGCCATTGGATTGAGTACAGCTGCAACAGCTATAATCGCCAGAAGAGTTGGTGAACATGATTATAAAAATGCATCTGCTTCTGCCGCACAGGCTTTAATTATATCCGGAGTTTTTTCAGTAATACTAAGCATCATAGGCATCTGGAATGCGTCATCCCTGTTGCAATTTATGGGAGCTTCCGAACAGGTAGTGAAGGAAGGAAAAGTATTTGCTCAGATTATGTTCGGAAGTAATGCAGTGATTGTATATCTGTTTTTAATTAACGGCATCTTCCGTGGTGCCGGCAATGCAGCTCTGGCAATGAAAAGTCTGTTGATAGCAAGTATGTTGAATATTGTGCTTGACCCTTTATTTATCTACGGTATTGGCAGTTGGGATGGCTGGGGTCTTAACGGTGCTGCCATCGCTACCTGTATAGGTCGGGGATCCGGAGTTTGTTACCAAATATATCATTTATTTAAAGGTAGTGGTATTATTAAAATTAAAGCACCGGACTTCAAACCCAGATTTAATATGATTAAATCAATCCTACATCTTGCCTGGCCTGCTACCCTGCAATTTGTCATCGCTTCAGGAAGCTGGATTATCCTTACAAAATTAGTCGCCGATACCGGTGGAACGGCCGCGTCTGCCGGATATCAGATCGCCATCAGAAATATCGTATTTTTTATATTGCCAGCCTGGGGATTAAGTAATGCTGCAGCCACTTTGGTGGGACAGAATCTTGGGGCAGGACAAGTACAACGAGCCGAAAAAAGTGTGCTTCTAGCCACAAAATACAATGCCATTTTCATGTTGATAGTGATGTCTGTATTCATTTTTCTTTCTGAACCAATCATCTCTTTTTATAGCAGTGATCCGGAGGTCATACGTCTGGGCGTTCAGGCTTTACAAATTATTGGTGCAGGATTTATTTTCTATGGAATTGGCATGGTGATGATTCAATCTTTAAATGGGGCAGGAGACACCCGTACACCAACCTGGATCAATTTTGTTGGGTTCTGGCTATTCCAGATTCCTCTCGCATATTTCCTGACTAAAAATACCGAAATAGGTATACAGGGAGCATTCTGGGCTGTGCCCATTGCAGAGACTTTAATAGCTGTGGTAGCATTTATAGTATTTAGACAGGGCAAATGGAAAAATATAAAGGTATAATGGTCAGGTTAATTGATTGGTTTTAATGCCAAGATAAATAGCAGCAAGACCCAAAATCAAACTGAGTAAGATATATCCCAGCCCAAACCATAGTTGTCCTTTTTGCAAATAGATATATATTTCATAACCGAAGGTGGAAAATGTGCTGAATCCACCACAAAATCCGGTAGCTACAAGTAATCTCAGGTCTTCATTTACAGGACCGTTAATTTGCTTTTGTATCAGAATTCCCAATATATAACAACTGAGAATATTGGCTAAAAAAGTACCTAAAGGGAAAACCATATTTTCCTGATCGGTATTCCATTGTTTTGCCAGAAAATATCGGCACACACTTCCCAAACCACCCCCTAAAAAAACAATACACCATGACATCATTATCCTGCTTTTAGTTTTCTTTTCTCAACCATGCTTGAAGCAAGAAAAGACATGATCAAGGCCAGACCCAGAATAATGGCCAAAAGTATTAAATTACCTACACCCTGCAACATTACGGCCAGAATAATAAACAAAACATTCGTTAGAAAAAGCACCCCCGTAGCCTGCATATGACTCAGACCAAGATCAATAAGAATATGATGAATGTGTTTTCTGTCAGGATTAAAAGGTGATTTACCTTCAACCAAACGAAGAACAAAAACTCTTAAAGTATCGAAAAGCGGCAGTATTAAAACCGCAATGGCTATGGAAGGAGCAGAACTGAAAGTATAAGGAGAGTTTTCAATTTCGTTGTGAAGTTCTATAAATTTAATAGCCAGAATCGAGCATACTGATCCCAGCAGCAGCGCCCCCGTATCACCCATAAATATTTTAGCAGGAGTTATATTATATTTTAGAAAAGCCACCAAAGCCCCGCAGAGGGCAAAAGCCACAATTGATATTTCCAGACTTCCCACCAAAAAAAACCAGATTCCCATGACAAAAGTAATCAACAAGCCTAAACTACCGGAAAGTCCGTTAATACCATCTATCAAATTAAAGGCATTGATGATCACAATAATAGTAAATATGGAAAGAATAATACTTGCCATTTCAGGAAGTTCATATATTCCAAAAAACCCATACAGACTGGTCAACCTGACATTTGCACGGAAAACAAGTATTCCAGCTGCAAAAAGTTCTCCCAAAAATTTTTTCGATGGGGAAATCGGATCTATATCGTCTTTTGCTCCAACTAAAAAAATAATTATAAATGCACACAGGATATATTGTAAATCTCCAAAATATTTGAATGGCGTCCAGAGAATAATGGAAAATACAGTTCCGGCAAAAATCCCTATACCTCCCAATGAAGGTGTGCTTATATTATGAGATCTTCTTTCATTTGGTTCATCCATGAGATTTTTCTTCACAGCAACATGAATAATCGATGGTATGGCCAGATATGTCAGGGCAAATGAAGTTATAAAAGCCAAAATAATATCATACATCCTCTTCGATTTAATGACACAAATATACAATTCGCATTGAATTTATATTATTTATCTTATATACTTATCATAAAAGATGATATTCTAAAGTACGTCAAATCTAAGCACTTCCAGATCTTTCCAGAAACCAGGGTAAGACTTAGACACTACCTGAGGATCATTAATCCGGATAGGAAAAAGTAAACCAAGCGTTGCAAAAGCCATCGCCATTCTGTGATCATTATATGTGTTAATTATCGGAGGTAATGATTCATTCGCGCATGCTTTACCTTCCTGTTTATAATTTTCTTCCTCTGCATTATTTGAAATCATCTCCGGCGATTTATGTAGAGTCACATTCAACTTCATTAATTCATTTTGTAGCGCAAGGATCCGGTCTGTCTCTTTGATACGCAAAGTCTGCAAACCGGAAAATAAACATTTGACCCCAAGACCCGCACAAATTACGGAAACACTTTGTGCTAAATCAGGTACTTTGATAAAGTCATATTCAACGGATTCAATAAATGATGCATTCTTTTTTTTAATAATCTGCACCTTGTTATCAAAAAATAGAGACTCTATTCCAAAATTTTGGCAAATCTCCGATATGGCGGCATCGCCTTGCAAACTATGCTGATGCAATCCCAACAACTCAATATTCGCCCGCTCACTTAATGCAGCGATGATATAATAATATGATGCAGCGGACCAGTCCGATTCGACATGATAGTCTTTGGAAATATATTCCTGATTTGGAACGATAAGTGTTTGTTCATGCCATCTGACAGAAACGCCAAAGTAATTCATCATACCGATGGTCATTTCAATGTATGGTCCGGATACAATCTCCCCTTCCAGGCATATTCTTAGGCCATCAGGTAGTGTCGGTGCGATCATCAATAACGCAGAAATGTATTGTGAACTGATATCAGCTGGTAATGTAATTTCGTTTCCCCAATGATCATTGGGTGAACTGATTTTTATTGGTGGATATCCTTCATTATCAACATATGTGATGTTAGCTCCCAGTTGATTCAGTGCATCGACAAGCACTTTCACTGGTCTTTGCTGCATTCTTTCAGAGCCGGTAAGTATTTGTGTTCCTTCTTTTGTAGCAAGATATGCTGTTAGAAACCTATACGTAGTGCCTGCATGATGAGCATCAAATAAGTCAACACCATCATTTAACAAATGATTCAAAAATGCAGTATCGTCACTGTCAGAAAGATTAAATATATTGAATTTATCTTTACACAAAGCCCTTATCAGCAAAGCTCTGTTGGATATACTTTTAGATCCGTTGAGTTTTATTTCACCACTAATTTCTCTGTGGATGCAGGAAACCAATACAGATTCAGGAGCCATACTTATCAATATAAAAATTAATTATCCCAGACAAAATCAAGAACCTGCTCAATATCAGGATGAAGACTATATGCTACGGGACAGGTTCTTCCGGCTGTTTCCAGTAATTTCTTTTCTATATCTGAATATGGATGAAGCGGCATGACAATTTTAACCTCTATTTTTGAAATTCTTCTGGGGTCTGCAGCCATATGTTTGGTGATTTCAAGTGTTGCTCCGTCAATATTTATTTCATGGTTTCGGGCTGATATGCCCATTATGGTGATCATACAAGTTCCGAGTGAAGTAGCAGTCAGATCAGTTGGAGAGAAAGCCTCCCCTTTTCCGTTGTTGTCCACCGGTGCATCCGTGATTATAGTTTGTTCTGAGCGAATGTGGGTACATTCCGTTCGAAGATCACCGAGATAAGTTATTTTTGAGGTCATAACTTATCCTGATTTGATACATTAGTGGATTCTCTGGCTAAGTCCTTTGCTTCGCGCTCTTTAAGTCTTTCAGCTTGATCAAGTTCATCGGCCTGGTCATACGATTTGATAATTTCTTTGACAAGCCTGTGTCTTACCACATCTTCCGCAGTAAGATATAACTGACCAATACCATCTATTGGAGCTAAAATATTCAATGCTTTACGCAGACCAGACTTCTGGTGTCCCGGTAAGTCGATCTGAGACAAGTCCCCGGTAATAATAGCCTTGGCTGATGGACCTATCCTGGTTAAGAACATCTTTAGTTGGGTTGTGGTACAATTTTGCGCTTCATCAAGAATGATAAAAGCATGGTCGAGGGTTCTTCCCCTCATAAAGGCCAATGGAGCTACCTCTATAATCCTGTTTGTAATCAGAAAGTTTAATTTTTCTACGGGCAACATATCATCCAATGCATCGTACAATGGTCTCAGATAAGGATCAACCTTCTCTTTCATATCCCCCGGAAGAAATCCCAGATGTTCACCCGCTTCTACAGCAGGTCGGGTCAGAATTATTTTTTTTACCAGTTTTGCCTTTAGAGCCCTTATAGCCAGGGCGACGGCAGTGTAAGTTTTACCCGTACCTGCAGGACCAACTGCAAAAACAATATCATTTGTCTCGCTGCATTCTACAAGCAATTTTTGATTTTTTGTTTTGGCTTTTATAGGTTGTCCATTTTTTCCATACACAATGACACCGCCTGCTGAATGTTGACTAATCTTATTATCAGCCGCATGGTCGCTTATCAAAAGGTCCTCA
>JACMLK010000021.1 GCA_014379665.1 Saprospiraceae bacterium
AGAAACTGTTTTAAATAAAAAAGAAGTGCAATTTGTTATACACACCATTATTACCATTGCGGGCAAAAATTATCATCGTTATGATGCTCGCCAATATAGATAATAGATATTTCAAGTGAAGATAAGGATCTCCTGTCTTTTAACAGACTGCTCAGATTCTGATCGTAACTAAATCCTACTATAAAATTATTCATTTCCAGACCCACCATACCTATGACAGATTCCAGCCCAAAATTATTGTAGTTTTTGACCCCTCTCAGATATGGTCCAAATGAAAGATACTGACCTGAAGTCTTGGACAATTTATACCTGAATGTAGTTCCCAGATTTAGTTCTGATTGATTGCCCTGCAACAACACATTAATTCTGGGTTGCAGATAAAATCTATCAGAAGTTTTAAAAGAAGCACCGGTATGCACACTCCACTTGGCATGCAGCGTATCCGTTTTAAATACATTTGGATCTATGATATCAGGAATATTATAAAATGAAATGTTAGGTTTGTTGGCATGAAAATATCCGGCCCCTAAATGAAAACTTGTATTTTTAGTTGGTGAAATACTGTAATAAATTCCTAAATTAATGTCAGAATATGCCCGGTTATTTGGTGGAAGCAATTCCCCTGTTGGCAGCGTAAATCCATCTATGGCATTAAACTGGTCCTGAAAAGTGATATCTTCATAGTTTATGGATTTTTGAAGAATACCTCCCTGAATTCCGATACCCAGATACTGTTTTGTTTTTTTGTCCAATGCTTTGTGATAGGCTACTGTCAAAAGAATCTGATTTGTATTGTAATCAAATGCGGTGACCCGGTCAGAAAAGAACGTAATTCCTACAGCTACTATGTCAGGAAGATTTTTCTTCCCATAATCCAATTCAAATTTGACATCTCCACTGGCTGCAAAAGTTCTTAATGGGTTATCAATAGCTCCCCTCCATTGATCCCTGTAGATAGTTGAAATCCTGAATGTACCGGTATATGTACCGGCTATGGCAGGATTGAGTGTAAGTGGTGATGCATAAAACTGCGAAAAATGAGCATCCTGTGAAAAAAGATTACCACCACAAAATAACCAAATTGCAAAGAAAACACTTCTGGAAAATAATTTTCCTATAGCATCCACAATGGTATTAATTAAATTATTCCTTTGTTCTTTCATGTTTCATTCATTAAACCGCAAAACTAATCATATTCTACACAGGCATCCAAGTTTCTTTACCTAAATTAACGTCATTATCACATAAAGAAGTATTTTCGCAGCTATGATAAAATACTGAATCTTGAAGAAAAACAAAATAGATACCAAACACTTTATCTATGCCGTATGTCATCTCAATGTGATCGCTGTAAGAATAAAACCTGAAGTAACAGAAATGCTTATCACACAATTGCTTTTTGGTGAGACCTGTCAGATCATTGAAAAAAAAAACAAATATTGGTTCAAAATTAAATCTTCCGTTGATGAGACTATAGGTTGGATTCAATCATCGCAAATACAGCTCATCTCCGATCATGATTATAAAAGATATGGGGACGACTATGCCCTTACCCTCGAAGTATGTCAGCCAACATTTAATGAAGATATTTCAAAATTTCTGGTGATAGGGTCTCGCCTACCACTTTATGATGGTATTTCATGCACTATGCCTGACGGTAATTATGTATATAATGGTCTGGCCGCACCCGCAGGAGGTCTGGATTATTCCACTGAGTTATTCGTTAAAGTTGCCAGAAGATATCTGTATAGTCCTGAATTGAATGGTGGTAAAAGTCCTTTTGGTATGGACGCCTTACATTTTGTACATCAGGTTTTCAGATTTTTTGCTGTACATCTTCCCAATGACATTTCAGCATTGCAAAAAATGGGTGAAGCCATTGATTTTATAGAACAGGCCAGAGAAGGTGATATTGCTTTTTGCAGTGACGATAAAGGCAATATCATACATGCCGGTATCATCATAGGTGAGAAAAAAGTGATTCATGTAAACGGTAGAGTCCGAATAGACAAAATAGATCATTATGGCATTTTCCAAAAAGACCTGCACAAATATACCCACAAACTCAGGATTATCAAGAGGATATTCCCTTCAGAAACAGTCTAAAAAAGTAATGTTATCTAAACGGGTTTATAAAGCCTGATTAGTTTGTTTATTTTACTTTCACATTGTCAATTCTGAATGTCGAGGTATTCGTGCCCCCGGAGCCTTCGTATTTAAACCCTATCCTGACTCTTGCCCCAAACGGCTTTAAATTATTGTCTCCTGAAGGAATAAATGTATTGTCCGGGTCAGTCGTAACTGCAATTCTCGCATTTATTTTAGTCCAGGTAGTTGTCGCAGGGTTTCCTGTGTAATTTGTCGTTGCCCAAACACTTAAACCATCATGTACCCAAAATGCTTTTGCACTTTCGAAAGATAAAACAGGAGTTATGTCAGTATCAACTTCCGGCGTGATGAGCCAGGTTTCCATAGCAGGAGCAGTGTCATTAAACGCTGTAGATTGGGCATATAAATTTCCGCTGAAAAGTTTACCCTGCCATTTTCTCGTACCCTTAACCGCCACATTTTCCCATCCTGATATAGCAATATCCACATTATTGGTCTGTCCTGAAAAGGATTCTTCAAATCCATTCCCGGGAGCGCCGCCGGCACATTGACAGGTTGCATTGTACACATCATTTACTGTTCCGGCATTCCCATCATCACATGGACCTCCCGGGAATATAGCGCCATTTGCAGGTGCACAATCCTGTCCATTCTGTATACCATCTCCATCACAGTCAGATGTGGAGACATTCACATCACATGGTGTGCCACCTTCCACATCATTCAGATTTCTTATAGATAATTGCGATCCACTTGTAAATTCAGAAAGTATGGCGGTAATAGTTACTTTGCCTGTTTGTACATTTTGTCCTGAAAAGAGCGCTGCAGTTCGGGTAAACAATTGTATTTCTCCACTGGCGTCTTTTACTTTTACATTGGTAGCAGAATATTTAGGTCCACCGGTGATCTCGGCATCTGCAATTTTAACAAGCGTAGATTCAAATTTGCTTACATCAAGGTTAGCTACTGTAACCAGTTTCGGAGTAACTGTCTTATTGCCTAAAACTTCAACTGTGGCATTTACAAGATCAGAAATTTGCAACACCTTGCTGAATTCTTCAAATTTAGCACCACTTACATCTATTTTAATCTCAGTATTGACGGGTACACTTATAGCACTTTTGAATCTAAGGATAATGCCATAATCTCCATCCTGAACAGTCAGATTTTGATTTTGAATATTGGCATTTACAGCATCAGAAATGACCACTGCCTGGAGGTAACCATTCGGAACAGCAGCAGCACCACCTGCAAAAGCAGTTCTGACAGATTCCACTGTAAGCCTGCCACCGGCGCCACCACATCTTTCTTTATCAAAAACAATGTCCGTGGTTTCTCGTATAAATAATTGTTTGTCATCTCTGAAAATACTGTATACCGCAGTCAACGAGCCATTTTTGTCAGGTAAAATGTCTCCGGCAAAATCAGCATATCCACTATTTCTGACGATGATCTGATTATTGGAACAATCTGCCAGAATTTGATTTATGGTTACGGGACTGGTAGGGTTATTATCTGCATAGGTAATGGTAGGACCTACTGTACGGAATTGCACTCCTTCCAGTTTGATTAATGTATTCAGATCATTAATGCCAAGATTGGAGATCGTTTTTAGCTTTGGTATCACAGGAATCCCAAACTGTCCTTTTATTAACACTTCACCTAACAGTGCAGATGGAATATATCCTAAACGAGGGGAGGTACCTGAATTATCTATACCCATACCTATCTGAGGTAGCCCGTTGTAATCTGAAATGGTCAGGTCTTTGAGTTTTAAAAATACCCTTCGGCCTACAGAATATTGAGAATGTATTTCGTTCTCATCTATTAACACAGCTATACCAAGATCACTATTCTCATCTTCAAGGATAAGTGTTTTATAAAAATTGCCTGATCTGTCGTCAGCTACAACTAAAGCTTTCAGATATTTATCTATACCGATAGGACTGTACTGGCCAGGTACATATTTGGCGAATACTTCTGTTAATGATACTATCTCGTCTGCAGAGATATCAGGATCTGCCCCACCTGCAGGTGGTGTGTCAAATTCTCCTTTAAGACATCCTGTGATACCTGCAATAGAAACTATACTTAATATTATAAATATACTTTTTACAATTAATGACTTCATTTTTATCAAAATTTATTATTTAATTTATTGGTTATCTGCTGAAGATATATGCTACATTAAGATTATAGTTTGTGCCAAAAGCATAAAAATATCTTGGCGCAAAACGGTTGACATCTTTGCCTTCAAAATCAAATCTGAATTGTTCAAAACCACCGGTGATGAAATTTTTATTATTCAGAATATTGCCCACATTAAGATTTAGTCTTAATGTACTCCCATCTTTAAACCTGAAAGACTTACCACAAAAAATATCCACGGTGATGGCATCCGGGAGTTTTTCCTGATCAATTATTTTATGAAAGAGTTCAGCCTGTTCCGGGAGAATTACTCCTTCAACTGCTTCCGCAGTTCTCCTGTCCGGGTTAAAAGACAGATAGTTTTTACCAAAATAGTTAACATTCAGGTTCAAAAACCAATAATTGCGGTTGGTGTAATTCAATCCTATGGTACCTGCGTGCTGAGGCATCCCTGCTACATAATAATTATTGATATATATGGTTCTGTCTTCAACAAAATCTTCAGCACTATTATCTCTGGAGATAGTAGCAGTTGGTCTTGATGTATGAATATATTCGCCAACCGAACCAGCCAGTAAAACTGAAAAACTGCCATTAAGGGTGTATTCCATTCCCATTTCTATTCCGGTATGTCTTCTGTCTATTCCTGTCGCCAAATAATTTACAAAAGTGTTGTATTCTTCATGATAAAATACATCATTGCTTATTCTGTCTTCAAAATTCGTATAGAAAGCAGATACTCTTGCTTTTAATTTAGTGTATCGGGCCAGATAAGATATTTCTCCTGCCGTAATTTTTTCACTTGTCAGGTCCCGGACAATCTGATCGCGCACCCTTGGGGAAATATAACTTTCATTGGCATAAGGCGCTCTTGTTCTATACGACCCATTGGCTACAAAATAATTTCTTCCATCCAACTTATACGTTACTCCTGCTTTAAGGCCATAATTCAGAAATCTTTGAGTTTCAGACTTTCCGTATGAATTGTCAGGAAATAATCCAACTTTATAATACCCTTCTCTATAAAATGATTGACTTGTAAGAGACAACGCACCCATAAAGTCAAGTTTTCTGGTTTTATAAATACCCTGTGACCAGGCCATAGCTTTGGTAGTGTTCACATCATAATTATGTCCGTAGATATCACCTTCTTTTACTATTCTGTTTGGTGTATTCAGATTATTTTGCCCCGCATCCGGATTGTCAGGAAAATCTCTTATGGCAAATCTGTTGAAATCTACATAAAAGTCAGCACCAAGCAGATCATCAAGTTTTCTGAAATAATGGACTTTTTCATTCATCACCTGAATTCCACCTATTAATGAAAAATTATTAGCGATCTGTGAGTTTATGATTGTATTAAAACTAAGCTTTTGATTATCATAATGCTCTTCTTCTACCACATAAGCAGCAAGTTTACCTGATACATTATTTCCCGGAATGCCATCTACGTTTTCAATCACATAGTTTCTGGTTGAATTAGCTTCATAAAGTTTACCCCAGTCCAGTTGCCTATGGTTGATATCAGATTTTAAATATGTTGTTATCAGGTCTTTAGTGACTTCATCCGTAGCATAACTCGGCAATCTTCTGTAATAATCAGGTCTTGGATCAGGTGCTTCATACCAATCCAATCTTGAAGAAGCAAATGTTCCCCACTGGACTCCGGCTGTAGTGGTGAGATTTGTTTTATTGGATATTTTCCAGTCATGACGAAGCATGGCTACAGGTTGATTGATACGATATTCTCTTGAATTTCTAACTTCCCCATTCTGGTACCCCCAATTTGGATTGTAGTAATTATTATCTGCGATATCATACATTTCCTGAAAACTACCTGTAGATCGTCCACGTCTTTGTGGTGCTCCGAAGATAACGGCATTAAGCAAATGTTTATCATTGATTTTTCTGTCAATCGAAACAAAATAACTGGTTCCCTGAAAATATGTACCCTCAATATATCCCTGTTTACCATACCTGTGTGATGCGGCAAGGCTGTAAGCCCAACCATTCTTTTGCATACCTGAACTATGCGTTATCATAGCTCTGTGCTGATATGACCTGTTGGAAAATGAGTAAACAGCTTTAGTCCCTTCTCTTTGATCGGATGCTCTCAGGTCAACAACGGTTCCCCCACCAATGCCTCCAAAAGTGTAATCATTGGAAGCCATATTGATAATTTGAGTTTGATTTCTGAGCACATCATTTAGCCCGCTCCAGGCTGTCCATAAAACACGTCCGTCATCCTGATCATTCATCAGCATACCGTTCATCATCATTTCTGAATCTTCATTTTGATATCCCCTTGGTCTGAATCGCCCAGCGCCAAGATTAAAAGCAGATGCATTTACAAATGGGTCTCTTCCTGCCGCCAAAACACTCGAATAATTGTCATTTTCATTTTCAATGCCTGCCAGATCTGTCACATCAATCACTGAAATATCAGATATTAATGTATTTGGAACAGCCATGATTAATTCGATGTTACCTAAATCTTTATCTGTTCCATCCGTGGTGATGTTACTTATTATAATTTCTGCTTCATTTAATGTAGCAACCAGCGTATAGCTACCTGCTTTTACTTCATTAAAACTAAAATTGCCAAGTCCGTTGGTGAAGACTGTATGGTCTGTATTCTTTAAAGTCAGCTGGATACCGGGTTGCTCCTGCTGGCTATTTTTATCTATTATTTTTCCTCTTATACTCTGGCTGTATGTTTGGAACACAGTAAAAAACAAGAGTAATAGAATAAAAGATATTCTGGTTCTTTTTATCATTTTGTTATTAGCTTAAATATTCTGTAAAGGTACAATTAATCTGCATGGATTGTATTAAGCTTAAATTAAATATTTGATCTTCCTGCCTAAAAGATTTTAATCCGTTTATCTTTGTCCAACAATATTATCCAAATGACCAGATTATTTTTCATATTCGCATTTATCATAGTTTCAATATCAATTATATCAGCCCAACACCATGACAAAAAGTACAACATTCTGTCTGTTGGTTTTTACAATCTTGAAAATCTTTTTGATACGGTAGATGATACTTTGATCAATGATGAAGAATTTTTGCCCGATGGCGCCAGAGCCTGGACTGCAGAGCGCTATCAGGAAAAACTAGGAAACATGTCCTATGTCATCTCACAAATAGGACTCCCGGAAGCAGGAACAGGGCTATCATTATTGGGTGTTTCTGAAATAGAAAACAGAAGAGTACTTGAAGATCTGGTCAAAGAAAATTCAATCAGAGATAGAAATTATCAGATCATTCATTATGACTCGCCTGATTTCAGAGGAGTAGACGTAGGGCTTTTGTACAATCCAAAACACTTTACCCCATTAAAAAGCAGGCCTATTCCCCTAATAAATCTTGAAGATGGTGTAAGAAAATACACCCGGGACGTACTGTATGTCAAAGGCATTCTGGACTCGGATACTGTGCATGTATTAGTCAATCATTGGCCATCGCGGGGAGGAGGTCCCATTACGGCTTCATTTAGAAATAACGGTGCCAAACTTTGCAGAAATGTTGTGGATTCTTTGCTAGGTGTACAACCGGATGCAAAAATATTTGTCATGGGCGACCTCAATGACGACCCTACAGATGAAAGTTTGAAATCATATCTGAGGGCAGTGGGAAATATTAAAGAGGTAAGAAAAACAGGAATGTTCAATCCTTTTGAAGACTTTTTCAGACGTGGTCAGGGTTCGAATGCTTATAGAGATGCGTGGAGTCTTTTTGACCAGATCGTCATTTCAAAAGGTGTCACCAATAAAAAAGACGGGGGATATTATTACTTTAAAGCAAACATTTTCAATAAACAATTTCTGGTTCAAATGACAGGCCAATATAAAGGTTATCCACTCCGTACCTTCTCAGGGGACAATTATCAGGGTGGCTATAGTGATCATTTCCCCACCTACGTTTATTTAGTGAAAGAGATAAAGTATTAAAATTCCAATGGCATGTTATTAAAATTGCCTGAGGTCATTAATAAAATATTATAGTCATTATACTTCTTTTCATGTAATAATCTGTACAGGCTATCTGTTTCTGTAATCAAAGAAATGTCGGGATGGTCAAAACTTTCTCTTAAAAATTGAAGATCCAGGTCCGGCATATTTTTCATTTTCAGTGTATGTTCATTATAGTAAACAATAGCTTTATCCGCTCCGGCCAATGCGTGATGGTATTGAGGTATAAAATCTTTATTCAGACTTGAAAAAGTATGTAACTCAAGTACCCCCAGCAATTTTTTATCTCCGTACCATTCTTTGACTGCTGTAGTGGTGGCCTTCACTTTACTTGGTGCATGGGCAAAATCAAGAAACACCAACCTTCCGTTTTTATCAGAAAGTTTTTGTAATCTTTTGTTTGCTCCTGTGAAATCAGCTATGGCTCCAAAAAAGGAAATTGTATTTATGCCCAATGATTCGCAGACTAATCTTGCGGCATTGAGATTCTCAAGATTGTGGTTTCCTATGATAGATATCGGAAAAGTATTTCCTTCATACATGACAGACCCGGCATCCGCTTTTATCAATCCGGCATATGGTATTTTTGATATTCCGGCCTTGTTGTTTTCTACAATATCACATAATATTTCATCATTTTTATAAAAGAATAAGGTTCCGTTTTCTTCAAATGTATCAAGGTATAAAACAAATTGTTTTTTGTAGGAGTCAAACGTAGGAAACACATTGATATGATCCCAGGCTATGCCAGTGATCACTGAAACGTGTGGTTTGTAATGATGAATCTTGGGTACCCGATCGACAGCGCTACTAAGATATTCGTCACCTTCAATGATGATGAGAGGCGCATCAGACAATCGAACCATTCTCTCAAATCCTTCCAATTGTGCACCCACCAAATAATCAAAATCCATTTTAAGCTTTTTTAATACATGTAGTATCATAGCTGTTGTAGTAGTTTTTCCATGACTACCTGCAATCACAACCCGTTTTTTGTTTTTTGATTGCCAGTAGACAAATGCAGGGTATGAAAGTATATTCAAGCCCATGGATTGTGCTTTTAGCAGTTCAGGATTGTCGACCTTAGCATGCATTCCCAAAATTACAATGTCTATATCTGAAGTTATTTTTTCTTCAAACCAGCCAAAATTAACCGGGGCAATACCGGCGTTTATCAACCGGGATAAAGATGGTTCATAAATTTCATCATCTGAACCCGTCACTTCATGGCCTTGAGCAACAAGATCAAGCGCAA
>JACMLK010000196.1 GCA_014379665.1 Saprospiraceae bacterium
AACTTATGAGTGAAGCTATTCAAAGAGCTGCCGGCACACAATTAAGAAATGCGCTCAGCCACATGACCAGTAATAAGTGGCTTGGTTTTTTGACAGGATTCCTAATCACAGGCATAATTCAATCATCATCAGCAACAACTGTGCTCACAGTGAGTTTTGTAAATGCCGGTTTATTGTCAGTCACTGAGTCGGTCGGTCTTATTATGGGCGCCAATGTTGGGACGACGGTGACGGGTTGGTTAGTATCCTTATTTGGATTTAAAGTAAGTCTGTCTGAATATGCGGTTCCATTATTTGCGTTGGGTGTACCAATGCTCTTCATTAATGGAGGTAAGTGGAAATATTGGGGAGAGTTCATTCTTGGATTTGCGATATTGTTTCTTGGTCTTGGTTTTTTGAGGGAAGCAGTACCGGGTATTAATGAACAATCTCTGTTATTCGAATGGCTCAAAAATTTTACACAACTTGGTATATGGTCCAGATTGTTTTTTGTGTTGGTCGGAATTATAGTTTCCATACTTGTACAATCATCCAGTGTGGCCATGGCCGTAACGCTTACGATGTGTGCGCAGGGTTGGCTACCTCTTGAAATTGCTGCGTCTCTCATTTTAGGTGAAAATATCGGTACTACTTCAACAGCCTTAATAGCCTCTGTCATTGCCAATAAGGAAGCTAAAACTGTAGCCAGACTGCATAGTTGGTTTAATATTATAGGGGTAGTGTGGATGGTCCTGATCTTACCATGGTTTCTCCCCTTGCTGTCATCATTTCTGAATTTTACCCTTGGAACACAGGATATTTATAAAAATCCCGTGGACATGACTATCGGACTATCCGCTTTTCACACTGCTTTTAATCTTCTTAATGCGATTATATTAATCAATTTTGTACCATGGCTTATCAGACTGAGTGGTTTAGGATTGGGAAGAACCACCGAAAATATGCATAAAGATGAGGTCAATCTGACCTTCCTGAACAGTGTAGGCGGCATGACGGAAATGTCTACTATCCAGTTACAAAGAGAAACTGCAAAATTTGGTGACATTATTGTAAAAATGGCCGAACATTTTCACATAATGATTAATACTGCCGACTTAAAAAAACAACAAAAATTAATTAAACGCATCAAACAATATGAAGAAACAACAGACAGGCTGGAGATCGTCATTACAGAATACATTACCCGGCTTACAAAAGAAGCGATGACTTCCCGGACCAGCCTTATATTCAGGAACATATTGAATATTTGCAATGATCTGGAACGGATTGCGGATATTTATTACCAACTTACTATTGTTTTCCAAAATAAAATGGAGCATAAATTATACTTCCTCGCTGAGCAACGGCAAAAAATAAACGAGTTGGCCATGCTGATAAATACAGCTTGTAAAATCATGTCAGAAAATTTATCTGCTCCTGATTATGACAGTGTTTCTCTATCATCTGCATTAGACATTGAGCAACGCATCAACACACTAAGAGACCAAATGCGGGAAGAATACCTCAATCGTTTGGGTGAAGAAGACTACAACGTCAAATCTGCTATGGTTTATAACAATATATTTTCATCACTTGAGCGTATCGGTGATCACATCCTTAATGTGAGTGAGGCGGTGGTTGGTAAAGTATGAGTTATTTTTTTTTAATCCTGTCAAGACCGGATTTTGCTTTTTGATGCAAACTTGAACTGTATCCGGCGGGATCCAGATCAAGGCATTTTTCAAAATACTTTTTGGCTTCAGTGTATTTATTTTGCTGTTCGTATATCAGCCCTAACTGCAGTGCTGCATTACAGGCATAATATTTTCCGGGATCACTTTTAATGATGGTAAGTTTGTAATAATCGATCGCATCGTGATAATTTTTCAGCGCTTCTGTTACTCTGGCCAGCCTGTAATAATATTCCCCGTCGTGTATCGCCTGAACAAATTTTTCACTTTGAAGGATCAACAGATTCTGACTCCTGGTGTAGTATCCGCCATCGTATAGCAGTCTTGCTCTCAAAAGTATATCATTGGGAATCTGACCCGCTTTTGCTTCTTTAACTGCCTGAATATCTTCATCAATCAATGCATTCCCTTTTGACAAACATAACTTCATATTACTTCTGTAACTATTGATATCCTTGTTTATAACGATATGGTACCAGGCGAGTTTTTGATACGCTTCTTTAATATAATGATTGCCTTTAAAATGGTCAATAAATTTTAGAATGTGGATATTGGCATCCGGATCCAGTTTGCAAAGTTTAAATTTTCCATACATAAAGTCCAGATAGTAAAAAGGTATATAGTCCGGACCCACAGGTCTTTGTTCGAGTATGGTTAATGCCAGATCATTCCTTCCGGTTTTGTGTGCAAGAGATGCTTTCAGAAATGTGATTAGAGGGTTGGTCGTATGATCCAAATGATAACGGTCAAATAATCCGAATGCTTCTTCTTTTTTATTATTTGAATAAAAAAGGATATAGCTGTAAATGGCTACAATTTCATCTTTAAAAAGATTTTCTGACTTTAGTGCCTGATTGGCCAGTTCACTTATCTCAAGCGTCCCCAATTCAACTGATCCTTTAATCCCCATGATCTTTCTAACCCAACCAGGTACACTATCTGCCAATGCGTGGATAATGCTTAGGCTTTTATTGTTTTCTTTAAAAAAGGGATATTTTTCTTTATTTCTTTCCAAAAGCTTATAAGCTTCGTACACATCTCCAGCTGCGCTTATCTTATCATCAAATTTGAGTTTGATAGTGGCCCATTGCAATATAATCTCTGCCTGGCAAAACAAATAATAAGGCGAATCAGAATCAGCAGCTTTAATTTTTTGTAGTCTTTTGTCTCTGTTTTTTAAAAGCTGTTTGTATTTTGTTTTATCTTCCTGAATAAACAAAGTGAAAAAATCGACATAATTTTCGATGTAATAAACCAGTGCATTATTAGGATCCCTTAGTTTTAAAAGGCTGAGCTGCTGTTCACCTTTTTTGATTCTTAGGGACGAAATGTCTTTGTATGCCTGTTTGAGAGGTTCGGTGAGTTTCAAGGTTTGCTGACCTTGAGATGCAAAGTGTAGTATTGTAAAGAACCACCATAAAATACACCTCATGTATAGATCTTTGCATTAAAACAGAAGACATACGATAATTACACTTCCTGCGTGACCAGAATATTTTCATCAATCAGTACTCTGCCACAGTGCTCACATGCGATGATTTTTTTCATCACGCCGATTTCAATGATTAATTGCGGTGGTATTCTGTTGAAACATCCGCCACAAGCTCCTCTCGATACTGTCACCACCGCCAGTCCGTTTCTGTACGTCTTTCTGATTTTATCATAGGAAGTTAACAGTCTTTCATCAATATCTTTTCTTGCCTTATCCGATTCTTTCAGCAGTTTTGCTTCTTCTTTTTCAGTTTTTTCGATAATTTTTGAAAGCTCTACTTTCTTATTGTCCGCATCTTTGGTTCTCTGAGCAAGTTTTGTCAGTATAGCGTCCAATGCTTCTTTTTTGGTATCCTTGGATACACTGGTTTCTCTTATTTTCTTTTGGGACAATTGAATTTCCAGCCTTTGCAACTCAATCTCTTTGGTAAGGGCATCAAACTCCCGGTTATTTTTTACATTATCTAACTGCTTTTCGTATTTTACGATCAATGCTTCTGATTCCTTAATATTGGCATTGTGCTGATTTAGTTCATGTTCCACGTCCGTAACTGCGGTTTCCAGTTTCTTTGAACGCGTTTTTAACCCGGTGATTTCATCTTCAAGATCGCTGACTTCCATTGGTAGTTCTCCTTTCAGAATTCCGATTTCATCCATTTTGGAATCAATAAGTTGTAGCGCATGTAGTGCTCTTAATTTATCCGCAATGCTTAGTTCTTTAACCGCTGCCATATGATTATTTTAAAAGAATTTAATTGGATTAGTGACTATTTTTGTACAATGGGTCGCAAAGGTAGTAAATTTATTAATTATCAAATCAAAAAGTAAGTCAATTGTATATTTTTCACTTTCATAATGACCAATATCCGCTATGATGATCTCTCCGTCTGCATCAAAAAACTCATGATACTTAAAATCTGAAGTGATGAATATGTCTGCCCCTTGTTTTTTGGCGTCCATGAGTAGAAAACTGCCTGCTCCACCGCAGACGGCCACTTTATGGATGGCATCTTTGCAAATAGCCGTGTGTCTTATGGCCGGCAGTTCCATTTTATCCTTTAAAGAAGATAAAAACAATACTGAAGAGACTGGTGAAGGAAGGTAGCCTATCATACCTGCACCTACCTGATCAGACTGATGGGTTATCTGATCTTTTGGTGCCAGGATGGATGTATTTACCAGTCCCAGTTTTTCACATATCTTCTGGTTGACCCCTGAGACAAACACATTATCCAGATTGGTATGTATAGCCAGGATGGCGATATCATGTTTTATGGCTTTTATCACGGTACGTTCTATGTAATTTGAACCGTTGAGTCTTTTAAGTCCTCGAAATATGATCGGGTGGTGTGCCACAATAACATTACATCCCATACTGATAGCTTCATCTACCACAGCTTCAATAGCATCCAGACATACGACTACCCCTTTGATCTCCATCGTTGGGTCGCCAATGATCAGCCCGGCATTGTCATAATCTTCCTGCAGTTGATGCGGCGCGATCGTGTGTAAGTAATGGATGAGGGAATTGAGTTGCATTTAAATCATTAATCCAGAATAAAGTAGAACAACAAATATTCACAGAAGTTTTTTGACACTCAGGTAAGGTTGAGTACTTTGGGAATTTAATAACGACGAACTGATTGATATTATCCCCTCTTTATCTTTTGTTCCATCGCCGTCGTAGAATATCCGTCCACAAATCTGAGTGAGCGCACTTGTCCGCCATGAGAAAGTACAAAGTCACCACCTACTATCTGATCCATTCGCCAGTCACCGCCTTTAACCAAAATGTCCGGAGTGATTGTCTGTATAAGTTCCAGGGGGTTATCACTGTCAAAGATGATGACCATATCCACACTCTCAAGACCTGCCAACACATGAGAGCGGCTGTTTTCATCCTGGATGGGTCTGTTGGGGCCTTTAAGTCTGCGTACAGAAGCGTCGCTGTTGATCCCTACCACCAGGATATCACCCAGAGATTTAGATTCCTCGAGATACAATACATGACCAATATGGAGCAGATCAAAACAACCATTGGTAAAGACTATTTTTTGATGTTGTGTCCGCCATAAGGTTAAAAGCTGTAAGGCACTATAGACACTTTGATATACTTTGGATGAAAGAGACATATTAGTCCTTATTGATAATGGGTAAAACAATCAGCGAAATGATGCCAAAGATAATATTTACAAAGATCTGAATCGAAAAAAATACAATATTGGCAAAAGAAAAAGCATCCGATCCACTGATACCATACATTGCAAGTGCTTCACCAACCAAAAAGTGATAACTTCCCATCCCTCCTGGCGTTGGAATCAGGATACCCAGACTGCCAAAAACAAAAATAACCAACCCAGCCGTTGGGCCCAAATGTGCAGTAGGAGCAAAAGAAAAAAATGCAAAATACATCATGAGATAATACAATACCCAGATCGCCACAGTATAAAACAGGAATAAGCTCAGGCTGGATACATTTCGTACACTCTGAACTCCTGCAGAAAATCCTGATATCAATCCTATGATTTTTTTACCCAAACTCGTGTTTCTGATCTGGACTTTGTAGGAAAATGCCAGAAAGGTTAGTAAACCAGCCCCTGACAGAAATGCCAACACAAAAACAGGGCTATTGACCAACGCATTTAATTTTTGTTCCAGATTGACATTTTGATTCAGATAAGTCAAAAAATCACTGCCCCCAAAACACAGAGCCAATCCCATAACGATCGCGAGCATCAGCACGTCAAAAATCCTGTCTGTAAAGATAGTGCCCAGGGCTTTCTCCACCGGAATATTTTCATATTTTGAGATGAGGCCAGCCCTGATCACCTCACCGG
The DNA here is from genome assembly GCA_014379665.1 of Saprospiraceae bacterium. Lineage (GTDB taxonomy): Bacteria > Bacteroidota > Bacteroidia > Chitinophagales > Saprospiraceae > OLB9. The sequence goes on from JACMLK010000196.1 coordinate 5,999, forward strand.
AACGAGGGATACCCAAATTGGCCAGGTAATTGATCATGATAGTGCCGAAAAGATTTACAAATCGTGGCCGGTACCCCAACGCTTTAAACATCATTTTCCATCTTAAGGCTCGAATTACATTGGTAATCATAAATAATAACATAGTTATGGTCACCCAGAAATAATTGGCTTCGCTTATGTCCTGCCACACTTTTCCAAGCAGACTGCATTCTGTTGCAGGAGTACCTTTGATAGCACAATCCGACTGAAAGGCAATGTTCTGACGTTGGTACACCAGATATAAAATGATAAGACCTACTGCAAAAAAAATACTGACCTTTGCTCCTTTTACAAGATGTTTTTGCATAACGGTTCGCTGCGGATATCCTGATACCCTGATTTTATTGATGATTATTTTAATTCAAGGGATTGTTTTCATCGGGAATACAATCATGGTTTAATTTTACAATCTTTGACCTTCTCCGACCAATTTATGAGGTAAGTGGGTCCAATTGAAAGAGTATGAAATGATTTTTAAACGTAATAAGGCGCAAATATCAGAAAAATTACCAAAACCGATGAGAAATCATTGATGCGCGACAATCAAACCGCATTTGTTAATAGTTTCTGATTTAAAATGCAGTTTTTTTTAAGCAGGTAATATAAGTGTTCAAGTTTGTCTTTTTTACACCTAAGCGACTTCAATTTTCTACCATATATTGGCTTTATTTTATTTTGCCGACCGGGTTGCATAAGGTTAAATATCCATTTAAAGTCATTCAAAGATATACTGCTTTTTGAAGAGATTCCAAGGGAAACATTTCATACACTGTATCATTATTTTTGAATAACTTCTTTTATATATAATGCTTATATTGACCCAATATGTTATTTGTCAATATATTACATAATTAAATATATAGAAAATAAGCGCTTTTCAATGAATATTATTTTTACATTTACCATTTAATCAGAAGCTCTTCATATTTTAAAACCATAAAAAACAAGCATTTTATACACTAATATATTGAACCCGTTTTATTCTTAATATGTAACTTCCCAAAAATGAAAAACTTAACTTCCCTCCAGATTTTCTGTACTTTTTCAACTTTAAACACATTTAATTTTTCAAGCCGAATTATTTGGTTCTTAATACTTGTTTTTTGCATTAACATATATGCTTTGGGACAAGGACCTAACCTTACATGGGCAAAAAAAATAGGAGGGAGTAATGATGATAACGGCACTTCTATAGCAATAGACGGTATTGGAAATGTTTATTCAGCCGGGTTTTTTTCAGGTGCCGTGGATTTTGATCCGGGACCCGGTGTATTTAATCTTTCTTCTATAGGTGCAGATAATACTTTTATCTCAAAACTGGATGCTTCAGGAAATTTCGTATGGGCTAAAAAATTGGGAGGTGGAACTAGTTCAGTATTTGGACTTTCGATCGGATTGGATAACAGTGGTAATGTGTTTGTGACCGGAAATTTTTTTGGTACAGGCGACTTTGATCCGGGGCCGGGTGTTTCCAGTTTAACTTCATTATCGGGAAGCAGCGACATCTTTATTACTAAACTGGACAATAACGGTTCTTTTGTTTGGGTCAAACAGATAGGAGGTATTACCGCCGATAAAGGATATGCTCTTGCTTTGGACGCTTCAGGAAATGTATATACGAGCGGGTTCTTTAACGGTAATGTAGACTTTGATCCCGGACCGGGCATTGTAAATATGACAGCAGTCTCAGGGAGTCCTGAAATTTTTGTGTTAAAGCTGGATGTCTCCGGTAATTTTTTGTGGGCAAAACAAATGGGAGGAAACGGTCCAGATGAAGCGTGGTCAATTGCTATGGCGGCTGATGGAAGTGTGCTCACGACAGGGTATTTCAGCGAAACTGCTGATTTTGATCCGGGACCGGGAATCGTTAACCTGTCAGCATTGTCAGGGGATACTGATATATTTGTTTCAAAGCTAAATTCTTCCGGAGATTTTATTTGGGCGAGACAATTTGTAGGGTCAGATAATGATGCCGGATATTCTGTTGCAACAGATGCTTTAGGAAATGTATATACCACAGGAATATTTAACGGGACGGTAGATTTTGACCCGGGTATTGGGACTTATAACCTGACAGCTCCGGTGGTAATGAATATTTTTATATCAAAACTTGATGCCACAGGAAATTTTGTTTGGGCTAAAATAATTGAAACACAGTATATAAGCGGGTCAAATGCTATTACTACCGACGCTCTGAGTAACGTTTATATTACCGGATATTTTGTCCAGACTGCGGATTTTGATCCGGGTCCAGGTGTGAATAATCTAGCGGCAGCTGGAGCTGCTTTATTTATATTAAAACTTGATGCTACCGGAAATTTTGTTTGGTCGACAAAAATGGGCGAAGTTAGTGCAGGCGTTGCAGGCAATAGTCTGGCTGTCAAAGTAGATAATGGTGGAAATATTTTTACAACAGGATATTTTACCGGTTCAGCGGATTTTGATCCTTGTCAAGGGGTATTTAACCTCAACTCAAATGGTGGTGAAGATATTTTTATTTCAAAGCTAAACCAAAACGTTCTGTGTATCAATAACGGATGTATCACCCCAGGTACTCCGGTGGCTGTTACCGGAACCGGCACCGGACCAACCACAGCGAGTCTGGATTGGGCTTCTGGCAGTCCGGTTGGAAGCGCCACGGTCACTTATTACTGGGTGGTCGGCACAAGTCCAACTGTTACTTACGGCAATGGTGTAGCACAGGGAAGTACCACAGGATTTTGGGCTGGAGCGACAGGATTGTCTCCCGGCACTATCTATTATCTCAGAGTCTATGCGACGACAAGTTGTGACAATACAAGTTCAGGATACGGAACATCATATGCATTTATAACCACTGGTTACGGAATTTGTACCACACCAGGCACACCTGTGAGTGTTACAGGAACTGCTACCGGTCCAACCACAGCGAGTCTGGATTGGGCAGCGGGCAATCCGGTAGGAAGTCCAACCGTGACCTATTACTGGGTAGTTGGCACAAGTCCTGCAGTCACTTATGGAAATGGTGTAGCACAGGGAAGTACTACAGGATTTTGGGCAGGGGCGACTGGATTATCTCCGGGCACTATCTATTATCTAAGAGTATTTGCGTCTACAAGTTGTAACAATACAAGTTCAGGGTATGG
>JACMLK010000197.1 GCA_014379665.1 Saprospiraceae bacterium
CTGCATAATCGAGATATTTGCTGATTTCATAGGCAAAAATATTGCCTATCCGTTCCACATTTTTCCTGAATAGTAACCTGTTGTTTTGAATATTCAAATCCCGCAACTGTGCCAGAAATGTATTGACAATCGAATTATGGTCAGATAAATTGTGAATCATGCGGCTGAAAAAATTACAATATTAATTATGATCCGTAAAATAAATGTTTTTGATGATCATTTCAAAAAAGTAGTCAGAAAAGATTTGATAAATATTATTTTAACCTACTATAAACTGTTGTGTGGTTGAGCCGGAAAAATGAAAATGGATTTGATTTTTCTTAAACACAAAATTATGGACAAGCCCGGACAATCCCCTTCAGAAGACTCCGCAAATACGTCGGGAGACTCTTCAGGTCTTCACAAGTCTTCTCAGGTACTTCATGAGTCTTCTCAGGTACTTCACAAGTCTTCTCAGGTACTTCATGAGTCTTCTCAGGTACTTCACGAGACTTCTCAGGTACTTCACAAGACTTCTCAAGTACTTCACAAGTCTTTCTCAGGTACTTCATGAGTCTTCTCAGGTACTTCACGAGACTTCTCAGGTACTTCACGAGTCTTCTCAGGTACTTCACAAGACTTCTCAGGTACTTCACGAGACTTCTCAGGTACTTCACGAGACTTCTCAGGTACTTCACAAGACTTCTCAGGTACTTCGCAAGACTTCTCAGGTACTTCAAGTGTCTTCTCAGGTATCTGTTAACCACTTTGAAATATAAATCCGCTACTAAAATCTATTTAATAATGAATAAATTAAGATAAAAGTACAGGAATTAATTTTTTTAATTTAGAAGTTTCACTCTGTAAAATACAGGAATAACGGGGCAAAGAAGAAAGTCTTGATGCCAGATATTCCTGTTCGGTTTGCCCGGGAGTAGGTATGAAAATAGCTTGGATATCCAAAGATTCAATGTCCATCACGGTCGTATAACCTGATCTGGCTATTAGAAGTCTTGAAGAATTTAAGGCAGTTGATATTTCATCAGAGGTAAGCAATCCTTTACAGATAACATGTGATAATTTAAAACTACTTATGTCCGGATCATTTATTCCTCTAACAAAAAGAATTTTATATGATGTCAATAGTTTTAGTTCAATGATTAACTTTTGTTCAAGTACGGATCTCTGAGGCTCCGGACCGGACAAAAGCACACAAATATCCCATACAAGAGGAATATTCATCTTTATGATTCTTGTGACAGGGCCTATATAACTTTTCTTTTTTAAATGGTCTGCATTGGAGAGCGAACCAGCCAGCGCATTATTGTACCCGTAATCCGGAATCCAGCAATCGTCAAATTTTCGTATAACCCATAGATGTAGTTTATTGGCGATATACGCTACAGTTTGATTTGAATGTAAAATATTTATTTGATGCGACAGATATATATTTTTAGTGCTTGTTGCCCTGAATCCAAATCTGCTGTCAGAAATAATGATGGTTGCTTTGGTCTGTTTTACAATGTTTTTTGCAGCATGATTTTCCTTCCAATAGGTCATGATAATAGCAGGAAGTTGCAGGATAATATTAATTATCATATTATCAAACCTATACTTTATCTTATAACCAGGAAGTTCATAAGATGTCAGTTCCTGAAATTCTTTTTGTAATAATTCCAATGCCTGACCATCCGATGCAATGATCACTTTTTTACATATTGTTTTTAAATGATGTATGATTGGGATACATCGCGCAGCATGCCCAAGGCCCCAGTTTAGCGGAGCAATGATGACTGTATCATCCATAGTAATATTTTGGAACAATATGTGGGTTGCTGCCTTTGAGAGGTATTTCATTGCAACCGTAAAGATAAGCAAATGCCATAAAAATGATAATCCGAAAAAGTATACAGAAATATCAATCTAAAGAAATATGCTTTTCAAGGCAGATCTTTATTCTTTCAAATAAAAAATGTAAGGTCATTACATCTAAAAAATGCCTTTGGCAAGCAGATATGGAATGACCAGCCAAAGCAAACCTTTGATCAAAAAAAACAGGAAACCAAAGAATCCGGCCCTTTTTATAAAGGATTTTAATTTTTCACCACGGTTTTCCATAATTCAATTGGAAATCACATCATAAGTTTTGAACGAGGATGTCATAGGAGCCTGACGACCTTCTTCTCTTGCTTTTCGAATGTCTTCAAATCCGCGTTTGTGTCCTTCAATAAACTCCGGTGATCCTGTCCATGATTTAAATTGCTCTTCACTATCCCAGTAACTTACAATCAGATAGGGTGCGTCATTAGTTTTAGGTTTGAGCACATTCATTGATCGAAAACCAGGCATGGTGTCAATCGCTTTTGCTCTCGAACCAAATAGTTCTTCAAATCTTGACTTATACTCTTCTTTACAATCTATATAATTGATGGCTACAAAAGGCTTATTCATGTAATAAAATTTATATTGTTAAATGGATTTATTCTAAACAAGGGCAAATATATAAAGCGTTTTTAAAATTACCAAATCATATTTAGACTAATTTTAAATAATAATATATTTAATTCAGTTGATATCGATAATGTCAATAGATGGTAATATTTTTAACTAAATTCTATTTGTATCCGGTCCGGATCATTATTCGAAATTCAGGATATGAGATATCCTCCATCAGCGGTGAAAGTAGCACCGGTACAATAACTGGATGCATCAGATGCAAGGAATAAAGCCAGGCTCGCCATTTCTTCAGGTTCGGCCATGCGATGCAGGGGTATATGTTCATTCCAATGATCAAGGATCTCTTTATTATTCCATAATGCACTGCTGAATTTGGTTTTTACTAATCCCGGGCAAATGACATTTGACCTAACTTTATATACCCCCCATTCTTTGGCCTGAGCCTTGGCCAGCATGATGAGAGCTGCCTTATTCATACTATACAAACTCAATCCGGGACTTGGTTTGATACCTTCAACGGAACTGATATGAACAACCGAACCTCCTCCTCGTTTCTTCATGCTTTTGAGACACATGTTGGATAGTGTAAAAGCTGCTTTTACATTAATATTCATCATTTTATCAAACAATTCAGAACTCATGTCTTCGATAGATCCATATACAGGGTTTGTAGCCGCATTATTAACTAATATATCTATGCCTCCATAGGTCTTTAAAGTAGCATCAACCAAATGTTTTAAATTTTCTTCATCTCCTACATGACACGCTATCGGAAGCACCTTATACCCTTCAATTATAAATTTTTCAGCTATCTGGTCAACAGATTCCTGTTTCCTCCCGGCGATAACTACCTTTGCACCAAATTCAGCGAGGCCATAAGCTATACGCTCCCCAATACCCCTACTTGCACCCGTCACTATGGCAACCTTCCCTGTCAAGTCAAACCGGCCTCTTAAATCAGATCCTGACATTATCTTATTACCAGTCTTACAGACCTCACATGATGGTTATATTGATCTCTTGCTGTGAAAATATATTGTCCGGAGATAAGTCCGCTTGTTTTGATCTCCTTTATCACATGGTTATCAAGGTAGACATTTTCAAAATATACTATTTTACCGGTTATATCTGTAATAGTAAGCATATAAGCCCCTTCCTTCCAATCTTTGGTGTCCAATCTGATAAAATCAGAAGCCGGATTCGGATATATCACCATATGCTGATCCAAAGAAATATCTTCTGATGAACTGATGATTCCTCCTACGTCTGCAAATGTTACGGACTGAAAATTGTTTTCCACATCATACTCTGCAGAAACAAGAACTTCCTTTTTAGTATTGGTATAAAAATTGTAAATATAGGTAGTATCCTCTCCAAGAAAGTCGCCGAATCCGCCCGGTATATTACCGCCAAGCAGTGGAACGGGATCAATCCAGGTTCCAAATATTTTAATAAATAAGTTTGTTTTTGAAATGCTTTCAGACTTTACTCTCAACACTTCATATGTTTTATTCTGAAGCTTTAAACTACCGTAAGAATCAACGAGACCCTTGGTGACATTACTGAACTGGATTCGGATACTGTCAGGTTTGATAGGCAATCCTGCTAAAAGAGAATCGGGTATAATGTTTGTTCCAATATCTATATTAAATTTCCCGGTTGAGTTGTTAGTTGAAATGAAAGTGATCGGAGCTACTCTTATCAAAGGGCGTTCAGCATACCTGACGGCTAATTGGGTTGGTAAAAAAGGATTTGTACCTCCAAAACCCAACGCTTCCATCTTTGATGAAGAAACTTTTATGTATAATTCCTGCCCCGCATCATCAACGGTCAGGAGATTCGCATCGGGGAAGGTGGCAAATTCACTACCAGCTGCCGGATTTACATAGATTTCATTTAAACGGGTACCTGAATTTAGAAAACTAAAATCCCAGACATGAGGTCCACCTACGTTTCCCATATTTAATGAACTGGAAGTGTTTTCAGTTACCAGTAACTTTAATGTATCCCCCACGACAGGAAAGCTAGCATTGGTGACCGTAATCTGACTGTACCCAACCTGAACAATAAAAACGATACTTATAAATAATAAAAAGTGTTTCATGGATAATTTTTTTTAAATCTTTATTTAATCTATATATTCTACTTTTCTTAAAAATTTAACGCCCACCTTCAACTCAAGTGAAAGGTTTCTGACCTGTCTGAGGCCAAGCTCAATGGTTTGATTGGGTTGCCACGGATCAATCACTCTTGCGGGTGGTTGTTCGTACTGGAGTGAGATATCCGGCTGAATTGAAAACTCAACAAAGACATTAACCAATTCAGACATAGGCATTTCAAATCCACCTCCGGCGGTAACTCCATAATTTATTTTTCTTACAAAGACAGAATGAGGTGTATAAGGATTGGCCAGATAGAGAAAGTTATCCAGATTATTACTAATGGTATATTCACCTCTAAGGCCAAGTATAAAATAAGAATTCAATTCTTTGTCAAGATTAAAAGCCTTTTTAGCCCCAAGTTCAAGTACAATATTGTTAAATTTAAAACCCTGACGGTCTGTAAACGCATTGTTAAAACTAAAAAACTGTAAAGAACTTCCTCTTGTATGATATCCCAACTGAGCATAGAGTGCCCCACTCTTAAATTCATCATATGACTCGATGATAATATCCCCGTTTATTGAAAACAATGGATCCCTGTTTACATTACCGGATGTTCCATCTCCCCAACTTTGAAAATTCATTCCTGCACCTCCCTTGGCGCCAAACCAATAACTTTGAGCATGTAACAAAGTGTATACGTTCAACGACAATAAAACTATCCACAAATATTTTTTCTTATTGATCATGTCAATATTTAATCCAATTTTGATCCAAAATTACAATATTTAAATAGAAATGACCTATTTAATGTGCTGCGATTTTTCTTAAAACCTTTTGTCTATATCTGCCGGTGACCCTAAAATCATGATTTCAGGATTTCAGACGGTACAACAGCATATGGTTATCAGGAAAATGTCACAATTTTGAACAGTATTAAAAAAGTAAAAGAATATATTTTTGCTGAATATCAGATCATTAACACAATGTTGTGAAATTTTATAGGTATACTCAAAACCTATCTCATACATATACCGTTATCTAACATCGTCATCATATTTTCATATTCCTTTTTTTCAAATTTAAAAAATCAAATCATGGCCCGTATTTTAAGTATTTCATTTTTATTTGTTTTAATGATTTCTCAATTTTCCTGTAAAGAAAAAACAACAGAAAAGGCAGAAGTTGCAGGTACAGCAGCAGCACATGATGGTACTAAATATGTAGTGGATATCCCTTCGGCAATCATTTCATGGATTGGCTCAAAACCCGCAGGAAAACATGCTGGGACTATTAAAATTTCAGATGGTTCACTATATGTAAATGATGGAAAAATTTCTTCCGGTCATTTTACCATTGATATCACCTCAATCGCAGTAACTGATTTGCAGGGTGAAGATAAACTCAAGCTCGAACAACACCTCAAAGGAACAGGTGACAAGGGTGCAACGGACTTTTTTAATTCAACCAAATATCCTACAGCAAATTTTGAAATAGTGAAATTGGAAACTACTTCGACTGATTCAAACTCAAACACCATGGTAACCGGAAATCTTACTATGCTGGATATTACAAAATCTGTGACATTTCCAGCAAATATTACCGTATCTGATAATAATGTTTCAGTAAATACTTTACCATTTACAATAAACAGAACTGATTGGGGTATTAAATATGGTTCAAAATCATTTTTTGATAATCTTGCTGATAAGTTTATTGAGGACAATATAACCCTGCAAGTCAGTCTTTCAGCCACTAAAAAATCTGAACAATAAAGTATAACCTTCAAATTATACTGTAGCATTTTGATGGGTAATAGATGTGTATCCTTAAATAAAAAATCAATTTGATTTATCCTGATTAATAAAGATTATGGCACTTACAGAATCCAACATGTTACCATTGGGGACGAAAGCACCTTCCTTTTTGCTCACTGATACGGTATCACTCAGAAGCTTATCATTAGAAGAAGCAATTGGGGAAACAGGCACTGTGATTATGTTTATTTGTAATCATTGTCCTTATGTCATTCATGTCAATCCTGAACTGATAAGGATAGCAAACGAGTATACAAAAAAAGGTATAGGGTTTGTGGCTATCAGCAGTAATGATGTCAATAATTACCCTGATGACGGACCAGACCAAATGCAAGCGGTAGCTAATCAACTTCAGTATCCTTTCCCATATTTATATGATGAGACACAGGAAGTAGCCAAAGCATATGATGCGGCGTGTACGCCTGATATTTATGTATTCGATGAGCATCAGGAACTGGTTTACAGAGGCAGACTGGATGATTCCAGACCGGGAAATGAAAAACCCCTGACCGGAAAGGATCTCCGGCTGGCGCTTGACATGATGCTCAACGGTAGTGGTCCCATTGAAAAACAATACCCCGGCTCAGGATGTAATATCAAATGGAAAAAATAAAAGTCTATTTTTTTAACAGATCCCTGATCCCTGCTATTTCTCTATATTTTTCTCTGGCTTCAATTGCAGGATATCCAAAATAAGATTTATTAGCCTCCAGGTCTCTGGAAACACCACTTTTTGCATATATGGCTACCCCGGAACCAATATGCAGATTCTGGGCCACCCCTACCTGACCATACATGATCACATTGTCCCCTACTATAGTTTTACCGGCAATGCCTGTCTGAGCTGCTATTAAGCAATTTTTTCCTAACACTACACCGTGTCCGATATGGATCTGACAATCCAGTTTACTGCCCTCTCCTATAATTGTTTCTCCTGAAACACCCCGACTTATAGTACACCCTGCGCCTATCTCCACTTCATTTTCTATGACCACACGACCACCTGAACGCCATTTATAATATTTCTGATCAATTTTTTTGAAATAGAAAGCATCTGTGCCAATCAATGCTCCAGCCTGAATGATGACATTATCACCAATTTCAGTCTGATCTCCAATGTATACACCTGATTGTATATAACAGTTTTTTCCGATTTTTACTTCATGCCCAATATTCACTCCGCTGTCGATCTGAGTATTCTCTCCTACACTCAGGTTTTCTCCGCGATTTGAATTTAAATATTGTATTGGCCGGTGTTCCCAGACTATCTGATTATATATGGAAAATGGATCTTCGGTAATTAAAAGGACTTTCCCGTCCGGAACGTCAATTTCCTTATCAATTATAATAATAGAAGCAGCAGAATTTAATGCTTTACTATAGTATTTTTCTGAATCCACAAAAGTAATGTCTCCGGTTCTTACTTTGTGAATTTCATTAATTCCATTGGCGTACATCAAAGAGTTGCCAGCCTGCTTAAGTTGGTATTTCCTGACCAGGTCTGAAATTTTAACAGGAGCTTTAAAATCCATTTTGTTGGTTTTACATTTACAGGGATAATTAATTTAGTCTTGAATAATCTTAGCATTAACCAATTTATACATTAAACGGTTAATATCTTTATCATTCAGACGAAGAATTCCTTTGAGTACAACGGACTCTGCTGAATACTTCACACCTTCCAAAGCTTCTACTTCCATCACAGTCTCAGGGCCGGCACCTCCACAAAAAAAACACATGCTGTAAGGATAGGCAGAAAAAATAAATTCTTTGTGCGATTTATAGCCTTCTACCGGTATAATATACCCTTTAATGGTGATTTCTTTGCCTTGCAATGCTCTGACTGATTCGCTGAATACAGGTTTATCAATTTTGAACCCCATCAATTCGTCATATTCCTTTTTATAACTAATTTTGGATAACGCCTTCCAGATATTGTCTTCCTTTCCGGTACTGTTCTGGGCAAATAATGGCAAAGTAGCGGACCATAAAAACATCATAATAATTATTCGCATTTTTAATATTTTAATCGATGATGACACCGTCTTCAAGCGTATATAATAAACTGGTAATGTCTTTAGGATTGACAAGTAAAGTACCCCTTACCCTGACTTTCCGTTCAGATATTTTTATTTTAACATTATTCTTCATAAAGACCTGCATGGCGGACTCAGGTCCGGCTTTACCGCAAAAAAAACAAGTACTTTGAGGAAATTTACTAAGCATAAAATGATTTTGAGTCACCTGACCCGTTAACGGTATAATATATCCTTCGACTTCTATCTCCTTACCATCCAGTTTTTCCACAGAAGAAGAAATCTTTGGTATTTTTATCTCCATCATAAATTCCGGATCATACTTTGACTCAAATGTAACCATCGCCAATGTAGGCCAGATATCCTTAGTTTGAGTCAATCCATTGTTGATCCATGTTACCCAGATCAATAATATTAATAAAAACAATTTAACAGATACCCTCACAATAATGATAATGTTACAGCATGATAAACAATAATAAACTTAAATCGGACAAATGATTATGTTATTTTACTGACAAAGTTTTGTTAATATCTGTACCCGCAGCCTGAATAGCCGGAATGATCGCAGCTATAAAGCCTAATAATAAAGATACAACCAACACAACCCATTCTTCTGGAAGAAATCTCCAACCTGTAAAACTATATCTGAAATCAGCTTTCAGATAGGTAGAAATAATTTCCATACCCAAGTGACATAAGATGGTGCCGGTCAGAAAACCAATAAAGGCGAGTATCAGGCCTTCCAGCACTATCAATGAGAAAACCTTAGTTCTGCTCGCTCCCATAACTCGTATTAATGCCAGTTCATATTTCCTTTCTTTCATACTCTTATACAATGAAATAAATATACTTAAGGCAGATACAACAGCAATCAAAATTGCCAGACTTCTTAAAGCATCCGTCCCGACTCCAATCATATTGTATAACCGATTAATTTCAATAGCCGGTGATGCTGCCTGCATTTCAGTGTTTTCATTAATATTTCTGCCAAAATTCAAAGCCTGAAAATTTGTCCTGTTCTTATATTGAATTAAAACGGACGTTATTTCTTTATCCGCATGATTTAACAAATCAATGTTACTGTTGTCATGAAGATGACCACTATTGTCGGGGATATGTTGATCTTCATGATCCGAATCCGGATGATCGCTTGTATCTGCCATTTCTGCCTGATGTTCGTGTACATTCCATATGGTGGCAGTATTGGTAAGTATTAATTGATCCAGGACACTTCCCGTACCCTCCAGAATACCTTTAACCGTAAATCCGACATGGTCATGTGCCAGATCATCATCCTCCACAAATCCATGTGAACTAACAAATTCATCACCTACTTTTAAACCTGTATCGTCAGCTACTGCTTTGCCGATAGTCACTTCATAGTCTTTAGTCCATAGATTACCCACACTCAATTTCCCTCCGTAAAGTGTTACCAAATCGTGATTTGTACCAACAATTCTGTAAGATTTATAATTATCTCCAAGTGAAAGCGGTATAGCCTTTTTGATTAATGGATGAGTTTCTCTCAGCAAAGGGGTTACATTTTTAATGGGAAGATTGCCAGTTGGATTATCAATATGGTACATACTGCATAATATCATTTGCAACGGGCTTCCTTTAGCTCCTATTACCAAATCAATACCTGCAAGGTTTTTATCAAATTTTTCCTTCAGTTGAACATTAAAGAGTAATAAAAAAGATATTAAACCCACTCCAAGCCCAAAAAGTATAATGCTTAGTAAAAGATTCAATGGGTTTTTGACGATATTTCGCCAGGCTAACTGAATGATATTCATAATTATTGTAGAATTACCCGATTGGAAATGACGTCCTTCAGTCTGGTATCATGTGTCACAATGACTAAAGCTGAACCGGCAGCTTTTGCCTGTTCCTGAAGGAGCAACAAAACTTCTTTACAATTTTGATCATCAAGGGCTGAAGTCGGTTCATCAGCCAGGATGAGTTTAGGCTGATTGATCAAGGCCCTTGCTATTGCCACACGTTGTTTTTCCCCCTGACTGATATCTCTGATATAACTATTGGCCTTATGACCTATATTCAATCTTTCCAACAAATTTTGTGCAGCTGTTCTGTCTGTTTTGTTACCTGCCAGACTTTGTGCGACTATGACATTTTCCAGCACTGTAAGGGCTTCTATAAAATGATTTTGTTGAAAAACAATACCAATGTTTCGACCTCTGAAGGTGTCTAACCGGCTTCCCGATAGTTTACTTATTTCAGTATTATTAATCATGACAGTCCCAAGTTGTGTGGCTAACAGACCACCTAAAAGATGTAAAAGAGTAGTTTTACCAACACCTGAACTACCCAATACAAGAAGGATGTCAAGCGGATTGCACAATATATCCGGAAGAACAATATCACTGCCACCCGGGTATTTGTATTTTAGATTATGTGTTGAAATCATAGGTCAAAAGTAATAAATCCTGCTGAAAGAAAAGGGTTAAATCGCCTTTATGTTTTGTCTTGTGCCATAGAAGTATCTGGTAAAGTCATTATCAGGTTTAATAAATCTGATCATTGAATTGGCAGTGATCATTACAGTGTGGTCTCATTCTTCTCTGAATTTAAACCCCACACGTGGAATATTTTCAATACTTATGGAAGCATCCGAAGAAATAAATTTACGTAACCGCGAAATAAAGACATCAAGGCTCCGGCCTAAAAAATAATCGTCTTTACCCCAAAGCGCAATCAGAATTTCTTTTCGTTTGATGAGTTTGTTTTTGTGTTTTATAAAATATACCAGTAAGTCAGCTTCCCTTCCTGTGAGTCTGATAGTCTCATTTTTACTCACAAGCTCCAAATTATTGTAATCAAATCTGAAGTGTCCCAGATTAAAATATCTTTCCTGAGATGGTTTTTTTATTGCTGCTCCTGCATTCCGTCGGAGAAAAATATTTACTTTAAGGAGGAGTTCTTCAATGCTGAAGGGTTTGAAAATGTAATCATCTCCTCCCAACTGAAGACCTTCAAGTTTATCTTCGATCTGTACTCTGGCAGAGATAAAAATAACAGGTATGTTTTCATTTTTATCCCTGATGGCTTTAACCAGTGAAAAGCCATCAAGGTTGGGTAGCATCACGTCAAGTATACAAATGTCATAACTGAATTTGTTAAATGCGATCAAAGCTTCGTCTCCTTTTACAAAATGGTGGACATCGTGGCCTGCAATCTGAAGACAATCCTTGACAATAAAACTCAGATTGGCGTCATCTTCTACATAAAATATTTTGGCCATATCTTTTAAGATAAAGTGTTAACTTGAATAGTAAAAACCGTCCCCTCATTTGGTATTGATGTTACAGTCAGGTTCCATTTGTGGGCATCTGATACTATTTTGACATAATATAATCCCAAACCGAAACCTTTGACATTGTGGACCGCACCTTTTGGTACCCTATAAAATTTTTCAAATATCTTTTTAATGTTCTTCTTATCAATTCCTTCTCCTTTATCTGAAATACTGATCATTAGTTTATGATTTGAATTCCGGGTGCTGATATTAATCTTCGGTTCATCAGAAGAATACTTCGCTGCGTTTTCTACAATATTATTTATCACATTGGTAAAATGCACTTTGTCTGCTGCAATAGTGTGATGCTGAGCATTCAATTCCTGCGTAATAGTAATATTTTTTTCGAAGTCAGTGTTCTGAACATTAAAGACAACCTGACTAATGATTTCGTGAACGTCAATTTCTTCAAGATGCAAATCAAAATGTTTTTTCTCTAATCTGGTGATATTAAGCACTTTTTCCACCTGGTCATTAAGTCTTCCGATTTCAGCTCCTATGATTTGGGTATAGGTGGCAAGTCTCTGGGGTGTTTTCACTATATCAGGATCAGATATGACCTGTTGTATAACTGAAATGGTGGATATCGGCGTTTTAAATTCGTGAGTCATGTTATTAATAAAATCACGCTGTACTTGGGTAACCGATTTCTGTGCAAACACTACAAACAACGAAAAAATAAAAAATAATATGACTAAGATCAAAACAGCAGAAGTGATCATCCACATGGGTATATTATTCAATGACACAATGGGATAATGCGGGAAACTAACACTAAAGTAATAATCCACCCCTTCAAATTTTGGTAACACTGGTGTAGTGTATTCTTTTTGCGGTTTTTTCTTCTGAATGTAATTACAATATACCATGGTTTTGTCAAAACAACTGTATATACTATATTCCACGTCCTGGTCTATATGAAAATAATCCAGGGCTGCAACAAGATAATGATCGAGCAATTCGGCATCTATTTCGCTATTGACATTGACTATATAGTGTCTTGGATTGATTTTAATAACAGGATTGTTTTGTTGGAAATCTGTCTTATTACTAATGGCAATATTCTCGGCTACCCGACGTAACGCACCATTTACTGACTGGTCAAACTGACTTTCAGAGATTGTAAACGCCTGCCTGACCCAAAAAATCTGGACAAGAAAAATAGATATAATGGCAAAAACACCAAATATCGTTAACCACTTTATA
>JACMLK010000198.1 GCA_014379665.1 Saprospiraceae bacterium
TGCATCATTGTCGATATGAATTTCATATCTGATGTTTTCACCGAAACTGTAGTAGTTCGGACCTCCAAAAGGCAATTCTGCCGGAATATAATTAGCAATAATAGTGATCATATCCGGAATATCCGGACTACGGAAGGCATACAAGTCCGTATTATCTGCCAACGGATCACTTGATATTAGTGGTGCTTCTCTGTGACTCGAGGCCATAACCACGTGGGTCACAAGCAGCAATTGTAGAAAAAGACACAGATTTCTCAAACTGAGTCCTCCATACTTTGGGTGTGAAACTAACTTCATTTTTTAAAAATTATTAAATTGTTAACCAATGCTGATACGTTTGCATAAGCCATTGGGTGCCCAATAAGGCGTGTGTTAAAATATTTATTTTGTGTCTGGTGTTATTTGTAGTTGTAGTGCAAATTCCATATTACCGGTCCTTCTTTATATGCTTAGTGCTTTTAATTCCGGATGTTTTGAATGTGTCGAAGCTGCTGCTATCATATATTTTTCAGCCATTTCCTTATTTTTTGCTGAAGTGTATATTCTGGCAATCATTCTGTTCACATCGATATTGTTTGGTCGCTTTTGATATTCTTTTTGAGCGTATTCCAGTGCTTTGTCCGTATCATTCAACAGATCAAGATACACGTTGGCATATTCCAGATTCATATTATGACCTGTCTTTTCATCATCTGCCAGCATGGTAAAAATCTCCTTTATCAAACTGCTGGCTTCTTCCGTTTTTCCTTGCTTTTTATATATCTCAGCCAGTTGGGTGTAAAACCCAACTTCAGGTATTGTTGAAATGGCATCTTTAGTCATACTTTCAGCTGTGTTAAGCACATTTTTTTCCATATACACCGAACCAAGCGCCGCAACAGCAAAAGGATAATCAGGTCTCTGAGCCAGAATCTCCTTGTATAATGATACAGCTTCGTCGTATCTTCCATACAGTTTATACATATCTGCTAAAGTCAACATAGCCCAGGAAGTATCTTCATATCCCGGAATGCCTGCTTCTACTGCCATTTTCATCGCTTCAAACGCCTCGTCCACTTCACCATGTATTTCTCTGATATACGATATTCTGGCATAAGATCTTAGATCCGGTTTCATAGCTATCATGATGTCCGCCAATTTTACGGCTTCTGCATAATTGCCCAATTCGACATTAGCATCTACCAATACTCCGTATATCTGTGGATTATTTGGATTGATGACTACCGCTTTTTGGCCGGTCAACAGCGCTCCCTGAAAATCGTGATGAGACAATTGTACACCGGCTTTGGTGACCATAGCCAGAAATTGCATGTCCTTGCTCAACTTCTTACTTTGTAGTATTCTGTCAGTCATGGTTAGCGCCGCATTGTAATAATGGCCATGTTCGCCGGTCACGCGGGCTTCTCTGATAAATAATTGTGCCAACCGGATTTTTGATTCCTGATCATCACTCTTTTTCTGAATGGCGAGTTTAAGTGTCTGGTATGCGTTCATGACATCGTCCCATTCTTTTCCGTTGCGAAGTTTTTCGTTTCGGTCCAGCAAAGCAGGGATTTCGGTACCTGAGACTAAACCGGATGATTTGTTGATGCATGACATAAAAGAAGAAGAAAAAAACAAGGAGAGTAATCCTACATAAATTTGTACATAAAAGAGTTTCATAAGCTTTGTTTTTTAAATGATGAAAAATAAAAACAGCATTTATTTTCTGTTCAAACTCACTTACGAGAGGAAGGTGAAAGTTGGATTTATTTTTGAGAATTATTTTTTTAAAACTATACTAAATTCAGATTCAATTATTTCATTCAATATTTAATTAATTTCATATTTTGAAGTAATTTTGTTCAGAATACTAATATTGATTCTAAATTCGAAATTATAGCTTTATTTGGTCTTGCATAGATTCGTTAACAGGGTCATTGTCAAATTCTGAGTAGATCTTGATGCTAATATAAGATGGTTGGTTGTGTAGTGAAAAACAAATCAATTTGTGAAA
>JACMLK010000199.1 GCA_014379665.1 Saprospiraceae bacterium
CCATTTGGATTTGCATTTGGTGCAACACTTACAAAGTTTTTGACCATGGTTATATTTGGTATATCTCCGCAATCTTCAGCTTCATCTTCAGGAATACCATCATTATTTATATCAACAGAAGCCTTATTGAAAAGTCCTTCTCCGGATATAGGAGTTTGTGTAGTTGAACCACATTTTCTGTAAGTATTGTCCCCGATATTATCAACAAGATTTAAACTAACATTTACGAAAAGTGTATATGTGTGTGTGGTTAATGCTGAAACAGGCTGATCATTTGCCAAAGTCCATGGTCCGATTCCTGCAAGATTACCACCTGGGTTACCAGGGGCATTGCTACTGTAAGATGCACTATTTATAGTTATATCGCTGTCGAATCCGGGGGTGTCTTTTAAATCGTACTGACCAGGTCCACCCGTGTTCGCCACGATTATGGTGTAGGTCACATTAAAAGTTCCATTTGGCTGAACTATTGCACTTATGAAATTTTTATCAAGTTCTATATTTACAGGAGGATAAAGTCCTGCGTCATAAGTGAGGTTAGTTTCACCGCTTTCGAGCGTTTCTTCTGGCATAACACCATTAAGTGGGTTGCTGTCACTATCCACAGTATCATTTCCACCCTGATCATTAGGAGAAAAGTTAAAATTTGCGGGTTTTCCTACCACAACAATATATCTTCCCGGAATGAGCCCTGAAAATAAATACTCACCATTGGGTCCGGTAAATTGTGCAACAGGTGGAACTAAAGAATTATCAGCTAGTATACCGGTCATTGAAACCACAACTCCTGGAATGCCTAATTCTCCAAAATTCTGGATTCCATTTGCATTAATATCAAGCCAGACAAAATCACCAATAGCTGCTAAACGGTAGTACCCTGCATCAACTGAAAAATCTATTTGCCCAGGCGTTAATGTAAAATTATGTGTTCTGCCCGTAGCCTGATTTGCATCACTGTCAAAATTGTCATTACCAAGATTGACAAAAGTTCTAAAATATCCTTCAGAGTTCCCAAACTCTATATAATAAGTGCCTTTACACACTAGAAATTCATAGAAACCGGAGGCATTAGTTGTGGTTTGGTCGATCAGAATATTTGATTGCGCATCAAATAATGTTACGGATATGCCTCCTAATCCCGGCTCACCAACATCCTGCACGCCGTTGGCGTTTTTATCTTCCCAGGCAAAATCACCAACTTTAGCTTTTAATTCAACAATTAAAGTAGCAGAGTTTGTGGCGCTACAACCATTAACATCAGTCACAGTCACAAAATATGTTGTTGTCGATGCCGGACTGACATTTTTTACAGGCCCTGTTCCAAGTCCATTGCTCCATAGAAAAGTGTATGGTATAGTTCCTCCTGATGGAGATGCAGTTAATTGAGCATTTCCACCCTGGCATACAGCAACCGGGTCTACAGTTACAACCACAGTTGGTTTAGGAAGCACGGTTACTGTAACACTTGTGGAAGCTGTACAACCTTTTGAATCTGTTACCGTCACAGTATATGTTCGATTTATGGTAGGGGCTACTGTTTTAGATGAACCATTACCCAAACCATTACTCCAGCTAATAGTATAACCCGGTGTTCCGCCACTTGCCGTAGCTGAAAGGACTGAAGATGAACCAAGACATATTGAAGGTGGAGTCGCAGTAGCGACTATTGATGGCTTAGGATTTAAAGTAATGTTCATAAAGGCTGTATCTGCACAACCTGAAGTGGCTACTACTATAACCTGATATTGTATATTTCCAGTTGGAGTTGCTAATGGATTGTGCAAAAGGTTATTGTTCAAACCTGTTGACGGGCTCCAGACTACACCCTGGATTGCACCTCCCGGAGGTGGCGTTGCGGTCGGATTTCCACCGATTTGAACTGTCTCACCAAGACAAATTAGTTTATCAGGACCTGCATCTGCTATTGGATTCAGATTGACATTAACATCCACATTTACCTGACGGCTTTCAACGCATCCATTAATAGTAGCCGTTAAAGTATAAGTAATGTCAAATGGAGGAGTTGATATTGGCTGTGCCACCATATTGTTATTCAAAAACAAATTAGGTGTCCATAGAAATGATGAACCTGGTGTTACCTGATTCGGATCATTAGGATTTGGACCGACTTGCACAGCTCCACCCTGACAAACATCATAATCTGACGCTGTCAATAGAAATGGACCTTGTTTTACGAAAATCTGTTTATTGTAAGTAAATATGCAACCATCTTTTGTAATGGTCAAGGTAATATTTCTGAAGGTATTCTGATAAGCAATGCCCCATTTGACTGTCTCTGAAATGTCATCATAATCACCATCAAGACTTGTTCCTCCGTCAAACGTCCACAAATAAGTGGCGCCTGGTATGGGTGGGTTAGCTACAAATACACCATATTCATTTACACAAACATCATTGCCTGAAATACCTGAATTATTTGGTGGTTGATTTACAGTAACCATCGCTGCATCTGAAGCAGAACAACCATTACTACCTGTCACTGAGACAGTGTATGTAGTCGTTACCACCGGACTCACAGTTATACTGGCGGTAGTAGCTCCTGTACTCCATAGTAAACTTCCTGTTCCGACTGCAGTCAGGGTGGCTGATTGCCCGGCACAAATGATCTTGTCCGGACCAGCATCTACAGAAGGAATGTCAATATTTCCTGTCACTGTGGTGGATGCCGTAGCTGAACATTCCGAAGACAGGTCTGTCACTGTTACGGTGTATGTTCCCTGTACGTTAACGGTTGTTGTTCTTGTGACGGCTCCTGTACTCCATAAATAACTTACCCCGGTAGCTGGATTGGCTGTCAGTGTAACGGAAGTTTTTGTACATGTAAGCGGACCATCATTAATGGCGCTTGCTACAGGTGGGTTTCCTATTATTACTGAAACATTATCTGTGTTGGTACAACCATTACTATCAGTCACTGTGACTGAATAGGTGGTATTGACCGTTGGACTGACTTGTTTACTTGGTCCCGTGCTTGGAGGATTATTCCATCCATAAGTGTAAGGTCCTGTACCTCCTGATCCATTGGCAGTTAAAACTACAGTCTGACCTGTACATATTTCAGGATCCACACCCGCATCCACAGTTGGTTTAGGACTAACTGTTACTACTATTGATTTTATTCCCGTACATCCCCCGGTTTCAGAAACAGTTACCGTATAGGTAGTTGTAGTCATTGGGTTGACATTGATGGACGATGTTGTAGCTCCATTGCTCCATAAGTATTGTGACATCCCTGGAGTTGGCGGTACAAGATATGAGATAGCGAGAACGGGTTTTATGGTGGCATCTCCATCTTCAAAGCTGGCAAATTTCTTTTCATTATTGCTGCCTTCGGTAGCCATTTTTATCAAAACCCCATTATTTGTTATACTACCATTTTGCCACCCCATAACCAGATTCTTGATGTTCCAGGAATACTGTGCATCATTTCCGACAGATGTTGTAGATTCAGCTGCAGCGTTAAAATCTCCACCCGCTGAAGACCATGGAGTTCCGGATTGTCTTTGATTCCAGCTGGATGCGGTAATACTTCCGCCACAACCACCTCCACCTTCTGTCCAGGGCTGGGTGATTCTATGTACACCAAAAGATGCTACCGTGTTACTTCCTCCCGTTTTTGTCATAATCAGGTTCGCAGAAGTAATGTTTACCCCAGCAGGTAATGATGAAAGATTGAATTTTAAAATTCCCCTGCTCTTCTCTGTAGAAGATTGTGAGCCTACAAGCAATTCATCGCAGAGTCCATAATTTTCACCGGCATCTTTTTGATATAGATAATTATCATCAATCGGATTAATATTTAAAGTGGTGTTTGAAAGATATGTTGCTGTTAACTGAGTACTCTCACCTGCACAATTTGAATTGTCACCGGTGATGTTAACTGCCAATTCACAACACGGCCCTTCCGTAACCTCTTCCGTATTATTGCCGGTCTTACTGGGACTGGCGTGTACACCAGTGATACCTACTTTGCCAAATCCTGCAGCTCCAAATGCTGAAAGTCTGACTTCCACTTCATACCAAACATCATATATCCAATTAGGATATGTAGGGTTTGGTGTATAGTTGGCGTCAGTGGCCGGTGAATTGGTCGTAAGCACGTACCCGTAAGTATTAAAGTTCTGATCCAGGGATGTCGTTGCGCTTAATACATCTGAAGAACTTCCGAGTATCATGCTGCCTTCTCCGCCTGTTACTCCCAAAGCATCATACCCTGAAGGCGTCGGGGCTGAAGTAAGATAGTCAAGCTTTGTTTCCATTCTCTTGACATTATTCCCATCAAGCATAGCTAAAATCAAGTGATCAGAACCTGTCAGATTACCAAAAGTGTGGCCGCCATCCCAACCTATTGTATTGGTTCCATAAGTATTGTCAACAAAGTTTTTAGATAGTGTGGCTCTTATTTTGACCTTATCATTAACAGGGTCCAGGGTGTAGATTATTGTCCAATTGGCAGTAGCTCCTACACCATTTGCTCCGTTAAAACAAATCTGCCCTGAGCAAGGTTTGACTAATATAGTTTTAGTCAAGACCCTGATACAGGTATCCATACTGGTTACTGTCACCGTATAGGTTGATCCATTTACAGAAGGTGTAACAGTTATTGAAGATGTTGTGGCTCCTGTACTCCATAAATAAGTACCTACTCCTCCGGTAACACTTAAATTGGTAGGAACAAGATTATCATTACAAATGGAATTTGTTCCTGTTATAACAGGTTGAAAACTATCGCATGGGTCCGGACATGGTTCTTCAGTAACAATCTCTGTATTGTTACCTGTTTTACTGGGACTGGCATGAACCCCTGTGATTCCAACCTTACCGAAGCCTGCAGCTCCAAATACTGAAAGTCTGACTTCTACCTCATACCAAACATCATATATCCAGTTGGGATATGTTTGGTTTGGTGTATAGTTGGCGTCGGTAGCCGGTGAATTGGTCGTAAGGACGTACCCGTAGGTATTAAAGTTCTGGTCCAGAGATGTCGTTGCACTCAATACATCTGAAGAATTTCCAAGTATCATGCTGCCTTCTCCGCCAGTTACACCCAAAGCATCATATCCTGAAGGTGTTGGAGCTGTAGAAATATAGTCAAGTTTTGTTTCCATTTTCTTGACATTATTACCATCCAGCATCGATAAGATAAGGTGATCGGAACCGACCAGATTACCAAAAGTATGCCCGCCAGGCCATCCGATGGCATTTGTTCCATACGTATTGTCTACAAAGTTTTTTGATAGGGTTGCTCTTATTAATACCTTATCATTTGCAGGATCTATTGCATAGGTAATCACCCAGTTGGCAGTGGCACTCACATTATTATTGCCCGAAAAACAAATCTGACCTGTGCATGGTTTGACTGCAATAGTTTTGGTCAATACTTTGACACAATTGTCAACACTTGTGACTGTTACACTATAAGTTGACCCATTATGCGATGGGGTTACCATGATTGAAGAAGTAGTAGCACCTGTACTCCACAAATAAGTACCTACTCCCCCTGTTACACTTAAATTCGTAGGAACAAGATTATCATTACACACAGTGTTGGTTCCTGTTATAGTTGGTTGAAATACGTCACAAGGGTTTGTACTAGGTGAAAAATAAACACCGCTGGTTCCTGAAGTCATGCTAAATTCAGTAGTTCTACTATACCATCCTCCAACAAATATGCCATTGCTCAGCGATGAAGTTTTTCCATCAGTTGGATTACCGGTAGTAAGCCAATATCCTGTGAAGAACCCACCTCCGCTGAAATCAGATCCTCCGGAAATTAAAGCACCATACCCGTTGTTTAAACGAGGTCCCTGAGGATAAGGTGAATTTGGATTTATTCCTGGAGGAATTCCGCCTCCGCTTGAAGTGATATCACCTGCCACATTTATAAAATTTGAAGGTTTTAATCCTCCAAAAGGAACAATTGCCCCACCACTTTGTGGCTTTACTTGTCCCTGGTAGCCGTTATTTGGGTTACCATCTGAATCCCATCTTAAAATAAAAACATCTGTTGCGTCACCAGTTATATTGATTTTACTTGAGAAGGAAAGTCCGGACGTAATATTAATTACAAATGTTTCCGTAATATTATTCTGAGTGTTTAATCCATTTAGAGAAGTGGAAGATACACCGTTGTAATTCGGAGATGGAGACAATGCGTTGATTTGTGAAAATGCACTGTTCAACTGAGACTCCAATTGAGCAAGCTTTGCCGTTTGTCCGGTTGAACCGGAAGCTTGACCTGCATTATCATTTACAATGTTCTGCCAGGCATCCAGAGTGTTATCATTAGTGAAAATAGTACCTGCATATGGTACTGTCCCGGAAGTAGTTTCATCTGCCTGAATCCCATCTATAGCAACATTCCCAACAAATCCTTTTGATGCGCCTTGCCAGTTGGCCTTGATATTTGCATCGGTAAAGACAAATAAATGATCAGTTAGATTACCCATATTTACTGGCCCTATGATAGTTTGAGCTACTATGGTATTTGACAAAATAAAAAAGACCGCAAATGCCAACCAAAATAAAGTCGCTTTTACGGTTTCTTTTACTACATAGCTACAATTATTGGAATATAATCCAATACACAATGAAGTGTTTAAACTTTTCATTCTCAAATTTTTAGGTTCACATAAATTCAATTGTCGGGGTCGGAATCCCTTCAACTGATAAAAAAACTAATTTATTCTAAAAAAACTTAGGATGTACCTTAAAGAGAAACATCCTAAAAGTATTTATTTTTACCTGGATCATTATATTTGTGTGATCATTTTCTCTGCCATTTCTTTTTTGTTCTCTACCATTTTCAAACTTTTAAACCAAAAATTATTCGGCAAAGTTGATAGGAAAAAAAACAATTTCGTTACACGATTTTAGAAACGCTTTGCATGATTCACATATTTTTTTATGATCCAGTCAGTATTAAATAGCAACATAACGACAATATTATTTATCGTCCAAAATTTGTATGAAATTGTGAGGGTGATGGTTTGGAATCCTGAATATTTATTCAGAAAAACCAACTTGGTTTGGGATAGTGCCCGGATAAGAAAATAATTAAAAGTTATTCCTTCTTTGTTGATCTAATTAATTCTCCTAACGGATACGATCTCTGTACTTCCATCAAAGGTAAATAATCATACCCTCACAAAACACACGATTTCGAGACACGAAAATAACACATTCTTAACACTCTTGTATCAAAAACATATGATTTGTCATATTTTTTACATTAACATTAACATTCTGATAATGAAAAAATTATAAGCTCTTTAATCCGGAAGGACATAAGTAAATTTATAATAGTTTCACTTATATAACTATAAAATAAATAATGTGATATCATAATTCTGATGGGGATAATCTCTAAATATTGATAATCTTA
>JACMLK010000022.1 GCA_014379665.1 Saprospiraceae bacterium
CGGTATTTATTTTGTGATTTATATGATTCTTTTAATGATAATAATCACCTCCAAAGCAATCATTCTTAAAAAAAATTATCTTTGCGCCGATTTTATAGATTATGACCTTTTGTAGTCTTTAGAATTAAGATAACTCTAACGATTTTTAAATGAATTCAAATATATTTATTGCAGGCAGTGGAGGTATCGGTCAGGCTGTTGGATTGATACTTTCGGAATATGCGTTTTTTAATACTACTATTTATTTTGGCGATATATCGCAACAAGCCATAGATGCTGCTTTTAAATTTGTCACAGAAGGGTCTACTCATAGTGTCAATGTTCACACAGTTCATATGCC
Organism: Saprospiraceae bacterium; assembly: GCA_014379665.1. Classification (GTDB taxonomy): domain Bacteria; phylum Bacteroidota; class Bacteroidia; order Chitinophagales; family Saprospiraceae; genus OLB9. The sequence continues at coordinate 341 of JACMLK010000022.1, forward strand.
AATAGAGGGAAGTAATGAAATTCTGGATAATGTGCTTCATACATGTGATATCATACTTGATTGCCTGCCGGGTAGCCAGGCACCGAGGATGGCTGCTCTTGCAAAGAAACATCACTGTCATTATGCCAATCTTACAGAATATGTTCAGGAGACTAAAGAAGTCATAGAAATATCCCGAGATGCAGATACTGCTTTTGTCTTACAAACCGGACTTGCACCTGGATTTATAAATATTCTGGCACATAAACTTTATCAGGAATTCCAACAGGATTATGGAGTCGATGTGGTCAACAGTATGCACATGAAAGTAGGGGCAATCAGCAAAAATGCACCTTCTCCTCATTATTATGCATTTACCTGGAGTCCTATCGGTGTGGCAACAGAATACCTTAAAGATGCGGAAATCGTCAGAAATTTTAAGAAAATACGCGTACCCGCATTATCCGGTCTTGAAAGAATCATTATTGACGGAGATGAATATGAAGATAATTTTACATCCGGAGGTGCAGCAGATTTTCCTGATTCTTTTTCAGGTAAAGTAAAAGACCTTGATTATAAAACAATAAGATACCCCGGGCACTATCAATGGGTTAAAAATACTATGTCCACCATAGCCAATAGTGATAATAAAATAAAAGCTTTGGAAAATATCATGCTTGAAAACATACCAAGCGTTGAAGATGATATGGTCGTGGTGTATGCTTCAGTCGAAGGTAAAGACCAGAAAGATCGGCTCAGAAGAAAAGAAAAGTCATACAAAATATTTCCTTCTGTCATTGGTAAACAAAAACTCAGGGCAATACAGACTTCTACCGCAGCACCGCTTTGTGAGGTAGCGTTTATGTTATTATCCAATCAATGGAAAGGTACCATTTTGCAAAGCCAGTTAAGTGCTGATGATTTTTTGAACGGACCATTTGTTTCCGCCATTTATGGAAAGTATACGTAAAAATATTTCCGGAGACCCATTATTAGTCTAAAATAATTTTGTACAGTGCCGGGGTAATAACATTACAGATGGTCTACTAATATTATTTTTTCATTGACATAATCTGCTTCAACCAACCCATCACGAAGCCGTACAATCCTGTGTGCATGAACAGCGATATCCGGTTCATGTGTCACTAAAATCACTGTATTACCGGAATTGTGAATTCGTTCAAAGATACCCATTATTTCTACGGACGTTTTAGTGTCAAGATTACCGGTAGGTTCGTCTGCAAGAATAATTGCCGGGTCATTGACCAATGCTCTGGCGATAGCCACTCTCTGACGTTGGCCACCTGACAATTCGTTTGGTTTGTGGGTCATTCTGTCCCCAAGTCCAACTTTATTTAGTGCTTCAACAGCTTTTTTATTTCTTTGGGCTTTATCGAGTCCTGCGTATACAAGTGGGAGCGCTACATTGTCCAATGCAGTAAGTCTGGGCAACAAATTAAAAGTCTGAAAGACAAATCCGATTTGTTTATTGCGGACCTCAGCAAGATCGCCATCTGACATACTACTTACGTCAATACCATTTAAAATATATTCACCGGATGTTGGGCTGTCCAGACACCCAAGAATATTCATCAGTGTAGATTTACCTGAACCGGATGGACCCATCAACGCAACGTATTCATTCTTACTAATAGTCAGAGATATTGATTTTAGTGCATTAATGATTTCATCCCCCATTTTATAGGTTTTCGAGACTTCAGATACAGAGATCATATTTACCTTCATCATCTTATTCTATAACTTTTGGAACTGAAAAATATTGATTGACAGCAGCCGGAGCATTTTTTAATGCTTCTATTTGAGTAAGTGTATTGAAACCAACATCCTCCCGCATCATATTTAAAGAACTGGTGATATGTCGAAGGGGTTCTATTCCGGTCGTATCTACCTCTGATATTTTTGCAAACATTTCCACCATATTTTGCAGTTCTTGCTGAAGTATAATTCTTTCCTTATCTTCCAGTTTCAATTTGGACAATGTTTCAAGTTTCTGGATCAATGTGTCATCAATCTTCATACAAACAATATATTTTATTAAATTAGTGCTAATATAATTGCTTCGGAAGAAAAACAATTAATTTATTAGACAATGTGGACTTTTCACACGTCAAAATTACATAAATCATTTGTAATTTGTAATTTTAACCGTTTTTAAATAAGAGTAAGTTTAAATTTTCATGTTTGATTGAAAGCGAGCAAATTTAATTTTAGACAAGACATATTTTGCGGTAGTAGCCGGAAGCTACGGCGAAAAATATATCGCGGTATAAAACAAAATTTGCAGCTTGTAGACAAATGATGAAATTTTAAACATACTCTATATCAAACCTGAATTGAATAATTACATTTCCGGTAATGATAAGCCTTAATTGCATTTAGCAAGAGCATCAAAACATTACAGTAAATACCTATGCATACACTGAAACACATCGCTATAGCCGGTAATATCGGCGCCGGAAAAACCACCCTCACAGAGTTACTTTCTAAACACTATGGGTGGGAAGTTCAGTATGAAGATACCAGCACAAATCCTTATCTCGGTGACTTCTATGAAGATATGCAGCGATGGTCTTTTAATTTGCAGATATATTTTTTGAACAGTCGTTATCAGCAGATTTTGGATATCCGAAAAGGTAAATCTACCGTCATACAGGATAGAACAATCTATGAAGATGCCCACATATTTGCCCCCAATCTTCACGACATGAACCTGATGTCTTCCAGAGATTTTTCCAATTATTATGAATTATTCAGAATCATGTCATCACAGGTGGAACCTCCGGATCTGTTGATATATTTAAAATCAAGCATTCCGAAATTGGTGCATCACATACATACACGAGGTCGGGAATATGAAGGAAATATGAGTTTGGACTACCTTAAAAAACTAAATGAAAGGTATGAAGAATGGATCAATGGATACAAAGAGGGAAACCTTCTGGTGATCAACAATGATAACATGGATTTTAAAAATAATCCTGAAGACCTGGGCTCTGTCATAGAAAAAGTAGATGCTGAAATAAACGGTCTATTCAGATAATCGTTGTTTCATGTACCCTGAAATAAAAAAATATACAGAAGAGTTTAACGTTACCTTGGTAGCGGTTTCCAAGACAAAATCTGTCGCTGATATTTTGACGTTGTATGATCGCGGGCAAAGGATATTTGGTGAAAACAAGGTCCAGGAATTGGATGAAAAATACCAACAACTTCCCAAAGATATTCATTGGCATCTGATAGGACATCTCCAGAAAAACAAAGTTAAGTATATTGCTTCTTTTGTAAGTATGATACAATCGGCAGATAGTCTGGAATTACTTTTAGTTATAAATAAAGAAGCGGAAAAACATCAGAGAATTATTCCTGTTTTACTTCAGTTTCATATCACTCGCGAAACATCAAAATTTGGACTTGACTTAGATAAAGCAAAAGATTTAATTGATCACCTTCAAAATAGTCCTTTAAAAAACATATTGATTTGTGGTGTGATGGGGATGGCCAGTCTCTCCGATGAACAGGAGTTAATAAGAATAGAATTCAAAAGATTAAAAGAAATATATGATACATTGAAAAATGAGTATTTTCGAAATGATGAAACTTTCAGAGAAATATCTATGGGAATGTCCGGTGACTACAAATTGGCCATTGCAGAGGGATCTACTATGGTCAGGATAGGAAGTGCTGTATTTGGGGGAAGATGAAATACCTTTTTATCCCGACTAGTATTATTCCATCTTTTTCTGTCAGTAATTTTGCTTACCTTTGCGAACTGAATTAATATATACATGTCTCAGATAGTGGCCATTGTAGGTAGACCTAATGTAGGTAAATCAACACTTTTTAACAGATTGATAGGTGAAAGAAAAGCCATTATAGACGATATTAGTGGGGTAACCCGTGATCGTATTTATGGATTTTCTGATTGGAATGGGAAAAACTTTACTGTAGTTGATACGGGAGGATTTGTAAAAGGGTCTAATGACATCTTTGAAGCAGCCATCCGTCGCCAGGTTCAGATAGCGATTGAAGAAGCAGCAGTCATTATTTTTTTGGTAGATGTCACCACTGGCATTACTGACCTTGATGAAGAAATCGCCAGAATGCTGAGGAAAAACCCCAAAAGGGTTATTCTTACTGTCAATAAAGTAGACAATGCACAACGCCAGATGCTGGCAAATGAATTTTGGAGTCTTGGTTTTGATGATACGGTTTTTATTTCATCAGTTTCCGGTGGTGGGACAGGCGAATTGCTTGATATTGTAGCAGAAATTCTACCCGAAAATGTCAGCGAAGAAGCCAATACACAAGACGAAAGCATTCCAAAAATAGCTATAGTCGGGCAGCCAAATGTTGGCAAATCTTCTCTTACCAATGCATTGATGGGTGAAGAAAGAAATATTGTCACTGATATACCGGGTACCACGAGAGATTCTATCTATACGCTCTATAATAAATTTGACAAAGAATTTTATCTTATTGATACAGCAGGAATCAGAAAAAAAGCAAAAGTTCACGAAGATCTCGAGTTTTATTCAGTTATTCGGGCCATCAAGTCCATTGAAGAAGCAGATGTATGCCTCCTGATGCTGGATGCCACGGTAGGTTTGGAATCTCAGGATCTCAGTATTCTGGGTCTGATTCAAAAACGTAAAAAGGGATTGGTCATACTGGTCAATAAGTGGGATCTGGCAAAAAAGGAAACCAATACAGCAAGAGATTTTGAAAAAAACCTGAAAGAAAAAATTGCTCCGTTTAATGATGTGCCTATACTTTTTACCTCTGTCCTGGAAAAACAAAGAATTTTTAAAACCATTGAAGATGCACTGGAAGTCAACGCCA
>JACMLK010000200.1 GCA_014379665.1 Saprospiraceae bacterium
ACATTTTTTCCATAGAAAGGGGCTTCGATAGCCAATTGCTTTGGGAGATAGGTTTCAATGATTTCCTGCAAACGAAGAAATATTTCTTTCAATTTCTCGTGGTGATCTTCATACTTTTCGAGATGAAACACCCCAAAATTAAGTACTTTAAGTAGCTTTCCGTCTACTTCCAATACGGCATAACCGAGAATATTCGTACCCGGATCCACTCCGAGTATCTTGTAAGATTCGGTTGCTTTGGGTTTGATTAAAGCCATATCACTTTATTTTCAACAGAGCTTCTGTTGCCGGGTTGGTTATGCTCCTCATTGAGATACCCCATGTAAAAAAAACCAAGACATCTTACTCCTTTTTCAAAACCTACATAGTCAACAGCACTAAGAGCAGCCGCTGATGTGCCCCAGTAAGATCCTACACCTAAAGCGGTGCACGTTAGCCACATGTTTTGCACGGCCATAGCTACAGCAGCTATTTCTTCCCATTCAGGTAATACTTCAGATAGGTCTCTTTTTATTCCGATCGCAATAATACAACCGGACCCAAGGATATTTCCGGTCATCTTTTGATATCTCTTTTCTGAAAATGAATCACCGGGGTGTTGGGTTGTATAATAATTACCAATAAACTGACTTAATCCGGGGAGTTTATCCTTTCTGATGACAACAAATCTCCATGGTTCAGTCATTTTGTGGGTTGGTGCCCAGTTTGCATTTTCCAATACTGTCCGGATCAGACTGTCAGGTATCGGCTGGTCCTTATAATTTGGAGGGTATACCGATCTCCTCCCCCTGATTAGTTTATTTAAATTTTCAATATTCATCATTTAACATATAACTATGCAAAGATGCTTCTTTTCACATTATTAATTTGATACATACTATAAATTTTTATCATATAAATTTAGATCAACCTAAATTTAATTTATATTTGCACTAAAAATGTTATGATACTATCCTTTACAGAAGAAAATTACCTCAAGGCCATATTTAAAATAGCGGAAAAGGAGAAAAAGACTGTCAGCACCAATTCTATTGCGCGCCATCTAAAAACCACAGCAGCATCAGTAACAGATATGGTCAAAAGACTGGCGGAAAAAGAATTAATCCATTATGAAAAATATAAAGGGGTAAGTTTGACTTTGTCGGGCAACAAAGTGGCTACAAACCTGATAAGGAAACACAGATTATGGGAGGTTTTTCTCGTCAACAAATTGCGATTTGCCTGGCATCAGGTTCATGATATTGCTGAAGAGTTGGAACATATCGAGTTTGAAGAACTCATATCACGATTGGATGCATTTCTTGATTTCCCAAAATTTGACCCGCACGGTGATCCCATTCCGAATGCTGAAGGAAAGTTTACGCTCCGCTCACAAATAAGTTTGTCTGAATTAAATGTTTCTTCACAGGGTATTGTACTGGGAGTAAAAGAACACCAGACAGAATTTCTTAAACATCTTACTAAACTCAATATAAAGTTAGGCAGTGAAATTAAGATTATCGAGATAACGGATTATGATTTGTCTATGAAAATTCTGATAGATCACAAACACGAGACTACTATTTCTAAAAACATAAGCCAGAATCTACTGATGAAAAAGCTCTAGTGCTCTGTAACTTTGATCAGGCGAGGTTTAAAAATCCTATAGGAGCAGAACCGGAGCCTGTATCGTAAAAGTATCCTATATTTGGGAAAAGTGTAACCAGTTCTGATGCCGGTACACCATACCACAAAGCAATTTCCGCAAAATATTCATCGGCTGAAGTTGTCGGTATCAATGAACCGCCACCGATTTCAAGCGGATTGGAACTACCAAGCGCCAGTGAAGGAAAAGTGCCAAGGATATTTTTACCATAAACAGCACCACCCATCGCAAATACATTTCCACCCCAGGCGTGGTCTGTGCCATTCCCATTTGAAGTCAATGTTCGTGAAAATTCAGAAAGACTGAATGTGGTTACTTTATTATGGGTATTCATTTGCTCCATTGCGGCATTAAATTCATACAAAGCATTGTCCAATTGAGTCAACATGGCTGCCTGATTATTCAGTAACTCATCATGATGATCCCACCCTCCATATTCTATAAAAAATATTTGTCTGTTCATTTGAAGCGCATCTCTGCCGGAGATAGTTTTAGCGATCATATGAAAACTCTGGGATAAATAATTGTCAGAGAACGGCACATTAAAAACCGGTGCATTATTTATCACTCCTGAAAGCATTTCATTACCATCAATGGAAGCTTTAATGGTCTTTGCATAGGTGTTTTTAAAAACATTCTGATAGACAGGATTCACCATACCATCAATTGCCGCTCTTTTCAGCGGATGTAATATCCAACCGTTACTATTATAATCCTGGATTCCTATACTACCATATTCCGGATGAATGGAATACTCTACTGTACTATTGCCGGTCTGAAATACATTACTACCCGATAGTGATATATTCATAGATAAAGTCTGATTCTCATTGGCCGAAACAAGTAAATCAGCCATCTTCCCACCCCATCCTTGTGCTGTACGCTGATGCGGAACACCCGTTTGCCAATGCATAGCCTGATCAGAGTGGGAATACAAACCTAATGGTATAGGAATTGAGCCATCATAAAATTGTTGTTTGGTGATTGGTTGTACCAGCGCACCAATGTTTGAAATGAAAGCAAGTTTATTTGACTCAAAAAGTGATTGCATATGTACCATCGATGGATGTAAACCATATTGTTTACCGTCTGATACAAGTGGGTTTATCGGTCTGAGGGTATTTAGCGGAAGTGCCATGTTGGATCTTGTATTTGCGTATTGCGCATAATGTGACGCACTCCTGGGCACAAGCATATTAAAAGAATCAAGCCCACCTGCATTAAGCAGACAAACCAATGCTTTATAATCTCCGGGCATGGCTCCGACACTTGAATTAAAAGATGCCGCCGCATTAACTGATTCAAGATTGAACAAGGTAGAAAAAAGAGTGGTACCTCCTACAGCTGCACAGCTAGCCTGTCCGAAAAATCTTCTTCGTGATTCGTTAAATTTATTTTCCTTTTGTCCCATACTGACTTATATTGTGGTACTTGATTAATTATTATTTTGAACAGTTGTAGTCCGGTGAAATCATGATCAGATAGAGCGCTAAGCGGACCCGGTAGTATCTCCAGTCATTATTGCCGTTCCAGTAATACGCATTAACGGCATTTCTTATTATCTGTCTTGTTTCATCCGACAATTGACCGTGTGTAAATAATTTATCCAATTCATTGATCAATGTTTCTGAATCCTGGCTTAGCGCTTCCAGTTCATTTGTAAGAATCCAGACACCATCAGGATTATTTTGGGTCCCTTGCCAACTGTACATTAACGAATTCCAGAGTGTCCAGTGATGGACTGAATTAATGTATCCAATGGCAGTGGCAGTATTATGAATTTTAAATTCCGGGCCCACTAAATCTGCTGCTGTCAAATCACCTACGGGTTGATAATCAGGTAAATAAAAATTAAATACAGAAGGAGAAGCCATCACATGCTGTCTTGTATTATCAAGAAATTCAAACCCGGCATTCCAATATCTGTCCCTGTGAGAATCTGTTGGAAACGCTCTGGCGACGTGGGTATAACGCACAAAAGGTTCTCTTAACTTTCCGGCATATGGATTTTGATACATAGCAACTGAGCCTGCTTCCTCATCTAACAAAATTGCTTTGATGACAGCTTTCATATCTCCTCTTATACCCTGTCCGTTGTTGTTAAATTTGGCTGTGACCCTTCCTACATATGCAGGTGAAGGATTGGAAGTAACAAGTCTCTGTATTAATCTGTAAGATACGAACGGACCTGTATTAGGATGATTGAACAGAAAATTAACTGCATTATCTACTTCTGCCATTGCCGTAAATTCCGTATAACTTCCGCTACCTGGAATAGTATGACCTAAAAAAGTTTTTGATCCCGGTTCGTGTGCCCATGCAAACATTTTCATAGGGTAAGTCTTGTCAAGACAATACATTCCTGTTCCAAACTCAGGCACATCTGGGCAATACATCATATCCAACACGGCACCGCCTCCCAAACCTGTAAAAACTTTAGCCAATTGTTTAATGTCGGTATTTGTATAGGTTGGTATTCCATTGCCTGATCCATCAAGCAACCTCGTTCCATCGGGATTCAATTGATATAATCCAATGGTAAATAACTGCATAATTTCCCTGGCATAATTTTCATCAGGGTGAATATTATTTGGTATGTCTTCTCTGGGATTATTAAGATGGCTGAGGTAATATCCCATAGCCGGATGTTTAGTCACCTTCAGCAGGATGTCTTTGTAATTTCCAAAAGCCTCGTTTACAAATATATCATAGTAAGAACTGAGAGATTCTCCCCATTCGCGCAAATCAGAGTTAATAGATGTCACCAAAATCTGACTTAATGAATAAGCCACTCTTTGCCTCAACAAATCATCGTTTGTCATATTCCTTTGCCACCAGGCATAATTGAAATGCAATGCATATGGACCATATTCTTCATTGTCCAATGCATAGATTTCATTCCAGATAGTATTCATGAGCGGAAGTATAGTCTGGGGTGACTTAGTAAACTGATCATTTATCCATGGTTCAAAACCCAGA
>JACMLK010000201.1 GCA_014379665.1 Saprospiraceae bacterium
AGGTTTGAATTTGCGTCCGCACCTATGGCCTGAAGCGTATCATAATGCTGGGTAACTACAATAAGTGCTGAAGCTTCCTGAGAACTGATACCTACACTATTTAATACTTCCACACTGTCTACAAGCCCTCTGGCTATCTCTCTTCGCTGGTCAGCTATTCCCTGTCCCTGTAGTCGTTTGCTCTCCGCTTCCGCTTTTGCTTTTGCTACTATTCTAATTCTTGATGCTTCAGCTTCAAATTCAGCGGCAGTTTTTTCTCTATCAGCAGCATTTATTCTATTCATCGCGTTTTTTACCTGTATATCCGGATCAATGTCAGTCACCAACGTATTTATAATATCATAACCATAAGTCATCATAGCTTCATTCAGCTCTCGTTTTACAGCGATGGCGATATCGTCTTTTCGCTCAAAAACATCATCCAGTTTTAGTTTTGGAACTTCTGCACGTACTACATCAAAAACATAAGCGGTTATTTGATCATGAGGGTATTCTAATTTATAAAAGGCATCATACACTTTATCCTGGATAACTTTAAATTGTACTGACACTTTCATTTTTACAAAAACATTATCCTTTGTTTTTGTTTCAATCATAACATCCAATTGTTGAATTCTAAGATTAACCCGACTGGCTACCCGATCTATAAACGGTATTTTAATCTGTAGACCGGAATTTCTGATGCTTTGAAATTTACCGAACCTCTCAACAACAGCAGCTGACTGCTGATTTACGGTAAAAAAAGTCAAAACCAAAAGCAAAAGAAAAACAAGGATTGGGATAAATATCAGTGGCATAATATTTCGTTTTCTTTCACAACATATATCAAGCAATTAAAGTTTCCTACATTTGTCATAAGTAATTATGTACTTTTTTTACTAGGTAATTACCATTCAATATTATTCACTACAAGATAAAAATATAAAATAAATGGAATTCCGGACTGAGCTAAACATACCTATATCTGATTTTAAAATCGGTTATAACGACCCGATTCTTATGCTTGGTTCATGCTTCTCACAACATATTGGCGAACGATTACAATATTATAAATTTAAGTGCAATGTAAATCCATTCGGTACGATTTTCAATCCTGTTTCTATTGCAAAACTAATTACTTATGTCAGCAACTGTACCTCAGTTTTACCTGATGAATTAATACTTTCCCATGGCATTTATGTACATCCTGATTTTCATAGTGTGCTTTCAGATGAAAATGAAGAAATGGCGCTTATCAAAATAAACTCAGCAATTGCTGAGACAAATACTTTCATGAAGCAAGCCAGATTCGTTTTCTTAACCCCGGGAACTTCGGTGGCTTATAAAAGCAATAAAACAGGCGCAGTTGTCGCCAATTGCCATAAACTTCCGGCATCAAATTTTACAAAAATAAATATAGGAATACAGGAAGGAGTAAATGTTTTAATTCAGTTAATAAATGATATCCATAAGATAAATCCTGATATCAAAATCATTTTTACAGTAAGTCCGGTAAGGCATACAAAAGAAGGGCTTATACAAAATGCCCGAAGCAAAGCAAGACTTATAAATATGGTGGAATTAATACAATCAGAATATAATGAAATAGCTTATTTCCCTTCATTTGAATGGATGATGGATGATCTGAGAGATTACAGATATTATGATGCGGATCTTATACATCCAAATGAAACAGCAATTAATTATATCTGGGAAAAATTTTGTACTCATTATTTCTCAGATGAGACAAATGTATTACTTAAAGAAATCAAAAAAATAAAACTTGCGGTCGGTCATAAACCTTTTTCTAAAAACTCTAATGACTTTAAAGAATTTTGTACCACAAACCTGAACGAAATTCATTCACTCAAGTCCAGGTATCCAAATCTTGATTTTGATCATGAGATTAGTTGGCTCAATGCTTATATCTCCTGAATCTCATCTGCGTTAACCAAATTATTAATAATTTCAGATGATTCTGTTTGTCAAACTAATTGAAATATCTTCTTTGTTGTTGATGATTCCGACATCAATATGGATTAATCCCGGTGTTTTGCCAACTACAATACTTCCTAATCTGTCTTCATAACCCAGAGCTTCAGCGCCATTAATAGTAGCCCAGTCAATGATAGTTTCAAGCGGAATATATGATGCATATTTTTGAATGGTTTTAATTTCTTCCCATATTGAAAGTTGCCAGTTTGATGTGAGGCTATCAGTTCCTATCGTGACTTTGGCATTATTATCAAGAAATACGCTGTAGTCAGGCAACATGTTTTCAATATATAGATTGGCATTAGCACATGTCGCCCAATAAGTATTTTTATTCCAGGCCAATGTTGCCTGTATATCTCCCGATGTGGTCAGTGTATTATGGACAAATATAGTGCGAAAATCAGGTCTCAGATGTTCGATGGTATAATGGATTGAAGATTTTCCTGAAGGTATGAAATGATCAAGGTGAAAACCAAATCCCTGATAAAACTCTCTGAACCCACCGGTCCCTTTAATGAATAGGTCATTTTCTGCCTGTGTTTCCTGATTATGTATACTTATAGTCTGACCTGAAGTATTATTTTCATTGATAAATCTGAACAACTCCGGTGTTACTGAATAAGGGGCATGTGGTACATAACTTTTTCTATTGTAATTAATTTCGTCGTAACTCGCCATGACAGATTTATATTGATCAATAGTTACTTTTGTTTGTGCTGGTTGCAAAAAATCAAACATTTCTACAAATGTATTATAATTCAACTTACTGACTGATTTTGTATAAGCTGTGTCACTTTTATTTGAAATATCGCCAACCGCTACAATTCCATTCCGATACATTTCTTCATCCCCATCTTTGATAGCCTGTTTTATAACATCTTCTTCAATATCTCTGAAACTTACTACTTCTTTTATGAAAGAAAGTAATCCTGTGCCTGATTCCACTTTACCTTTCATATGAGATAATTCCAGGTGACAATGGGTATTGATAAAACCAGGGCAAATGATACCTCTTAGTATTTGAATCGTGACAGGATCATGATCAGATTTCTTTTGTATGGCAACGATTTTTCCCGTTTCATCGGTTATAATTACATCATCAGTCAGTATTTGACCTGCTGCAGTATATATCTTATCAGCTGAAAATTTTCTAATCATAATCTAAATTAAAATTTCTTTACTATAAGTCCATTTTTCATTCTCGGTTCAAACCACGTGCTTTTTGGGGGTAATACTCCTCCATCATCGGATATTCTGATTACATCTTCTTTTGTGACGGGATATAAACAAAATCCAATATAATCATTGTTTTTCCTGATTCTTTCTTCTAAATCTTCAAGACCCAAAACGCCTTCCACGTACATCACATCTGAAGTAGTCTTTATATCATGAATATGAAGAATATCCTGAAGGATAAACTGATTGAACAAATCCACATCAAGCACTACTTTATTATCTGAAACAGAAAGAAATACTTTTTCCTTCCATTTAAGTAAATACCATTCATGATCCAATTGCATGGTTATCTCATGTTTTTTAGTAGGTTTCGATGCAGTTTTCAATGGCTCGATATCCATGACAGAGGATAAAAAAGCCAGAAATTTTACTTTACTCATTTTAAGTGAGAGATTTACAATCCTGTTATAATCCAAAATTTCCAAATCTCTGAAAGGAAAAAATACGCTAAGTAAACCGGGGTGTGCGGAATCATCATGTAAATATTTTTTCCTGACCAACTTTGCCGTAACTGAAGCTCTGTGATGTCCGTCTGCAATGTATGATTTTTTAACATAATTATTGAATAGATGCTGTATCTCTTCAATCTGAATCCGATCTGTCACGTCCCAGAGACTATGCTTTTCGTTTTGAACCGACAGGTCCATCACAAAAAATGGCACTCTGTTTTTAATATAATTTTCTACAAAACCATTTATTTCCTGCTTTTCTTCATATGCAAGCAGGACAGGCTTAATCATTGCTTTTCTAAGCAACATAAGTTGCATCATTGCTTGTTCCTTCTCATTTATAGTATGCTCATGTCCAAGGATTTTTTTATCTTCTATGTCAGATAAAGCACTGCTGGCAATAATGCCTGTAAAGCTCCTTTTGCCATAGATTCTGTATATGAATATGGCTTCCTCATTCATGGATGTGAAAAAACCGGAATTCATAAAATTAGGAAATTCATTGCTAACCGTTTCAAAAAAGGATTCCGGTGAAGCTATCAGATCAATATTTGGAAAGGATGCCTTGAATGGATAAATATTCATAGAATGTAGATTTGGTTAGGTGGGACGAAGATAGAGATTTCATCCTACTTTTCAATAATCAAAATTTATTTAACAGCTGCCCTTCTGAGTCGGTCATTTATGGCAATACCAAGATTGGTTTCCGGCATCAATTCGGCATAAATCACATCTATATCGCATCCGTCCAGGTATCTCATTCCTGCAAAAAGGTTTTTGGCAGCTTCCTGAAAATTACCGGATGGGGTCAGTACTATCTGATGTTTGGAGGAGATAACCGGTAAAAAATTATTGAATGCGATAATTCCCGTCCTTAATGGATCTGAAGTGGCTGATAATGTTCTGATATCCCCCAAAATCATCGGTACTTTAGGAGCATAATGACTGGTGAGCATTCCGGGTGCTTCCGGATTGGAATTAGAAATATCCCTTATTATTACTTTACCAACCACAGCAGAAATATTTTCAATGGATAGACCTCCTTTTCTGAACACTTCAATTTCATTATGTTCATTCACACCTACGATAGTGCTTTCCAAACCCACATCACAGGGTCCTCCGTCAAGTATATAAAAAATCTTATTCCCCAATTGATCGGCCACATGTTGTGCTGTGGTAGGACTTATATATCCAAACGGATTGGCACTCGGAGCTGCTAATGGAAAATCAAGATTTTCCAGCAGTGTTTTTGTAATTGGGTGAGCCGGTATCCTGACCGCTACATATGGTGAACCTGAGGTCACCATGTCCGGGATGATATCCTTTTTTTTCAATAAAATGGTCAACGGTCCCGGAGTAAATTTTTCTGCCAGCAGACTCAGTTTTTCAGGTATATCCTCCACATAGTCAATCACTTTATGAAATGAAGGAAGGTGTATAATCAATGGATCGAAAGTAGGTCTCTGTTTGATTTGAAATATCTTAGCTACGGCAGACACATTAAGTGCATTTGCACCAAGTCCATATACTGTTTCAGTTGGAATTGCCACTGCTTCACCTTTTCTTAGCAGTGCCGCAGCTATATCAATACTATGACCAATAAACGATGATTCTGACATAATAATGCGAAGTTATATCTTTTCAAATTTATATCAGTACATTCAGATAAAAACAGGAATACAATTAATTTTTATCCTATAATAACAATATCCATTTTGTCAGTAAATATACCAATATAAAATTCATTTTTGCACACCTTTTTAAACCTGATAGCAAAAAATATGTCTCATTACAAATACTTGCCGTGATGAGAATACCCATTATTTGCTTCTTTTTAAGTTTATGTACATTTTTAGTGGCACAAAATATTTATTTCCCACCGCTGACAGGAGATCAATGGGAAACCACGGATCCATCAGAACTCGGCTGGTGTCTAACCGGAATAAGCAATCTTGATGATTTTTTAGAAGAAAAAGGTACTAAGGCGTTTATAGTATTGAAAAATGGTAAGATTGTCAAAGAAACATATTTCGGCACCTTTACGAAAGACAGCATATGGTACTGGGCGTCAGCCGGTAAGACACTGACTGCATTTCTTACAGGAATGGCTCAGGAAAAAGGATTGCTGGATATTAATGATAAGACTTCAAAATATCTGGGGCAAGGGTGGACAAGTATGAGTCTTACACAGGAAGATAAAATCACGGTATGGCACCATTTGTCTATGACTACAGGTATGGAAGATGATGTGCCGGATGATAATTGCATGCTTCCTTCCTGTCTTCAGTACAAAGCTGATGCCGGCACCAGATGGGCTTACCATAATGCTCCATACAGATTGATACAGGATGTGATAGGTAAAGCTTGGGGGGCAAGTTATCAGAATTTTATGAATACTCAACTTTACCCCAAAACAGGGATAACAGGTCTTTGGTACGATGGAGTTATGTATTCAAAACCAAGAAATATGGCCAGATTTGGTCTGCTTATGTCAAATAATGGGGTATGGAAAGATCAAAAAATCCTTTCTGATCAGGATTATCTGAGTGCCATGATCACACCTTCGCAGCATTTAAACAAATCTTACGGACTACTTTGGTGGTTGAACGGTCAGGAATCTTTTATGTTGCCAAATTCTCAGATAGTGTTCAATAATACATTGATACCCAATGCACCTGCAGACACCTGGTGTGGTTTAGGTAAAAATGACCAGAAGATTTATATTGTTCCTTCACAAAATATTGTCATCATTCGTATGGGAAATGATGGGGGACAGGTTACCGGGACACTTAGTTCTTTTGACAATCTACTGTGGGATAAAATCAATAAACTAAACTGCTCATCTTCCTTATTGGCTGAATCTTCAGAAAACGATTTCAATTTGTTCCCCAATCCATTTGATCAATTAATTCATTTACATGGCAAAAATGCAATGGAAGGGCTTACCTACACCATGTTTAATATCAATGGTACTATGGTAGCATCAGGTGATTTAGAAGGTGTAAATACCATTGATACCTACAAACATTTGAAAAAGGGTGTATATATTTTTTCCATTAAAAACAAAAATAGCAAACCCATATTTTCAAAGAAATTAGTGAAAAATTAGTAAGCCAGAGCTGGTAGTGCACAATGAATACACCTCTCCTACATTAAAACTTCATTGGTCCTTCATTGCATAATACTTGTGATTTGTCAATGAATTATCTCACACAAAGAAGTTAACAATCATGGTAGATAAGTCAAATAGGACGAATCTCCCGGGGAAATCAGCGATAACATACGATTTAAGTCACGGTCTTCAGTGGGACTCAGTGGGACCTCGGTGGGAGTCAGTGGGATCACGGTGGGAGTGTCGTGGGAGTGCGGTGGGAGTGTGGTGTTATCATCATGGGAGGATCTGGGGAGGATCTGGGGAGGGTGATGGGAGGAAGTACGGAGCATCTATGGCTCTACGCAGGTAAATCTTCGGCTAAATGGTGGAAAATGGGTTGAGGATGGGCAAGATAACAGAAAGAAATGTACAAATAAAAAAGTGGTTTGTCAGGCAAGTTGACTGACAAACCACTTTTAAATATGGCAAAGAAAAATTTTATCTTGACAATTTGATAATACTGCCGGGATTCATCCCTTTGCTCTCACTAATATTGTTCATAGCCATCAATTCTGATAAAGAAATATTGTTGGCCATTGCTACATCCGATAATGATTCTTTCCTTTTTAGCTGATAAAATCTAGGATCGGAATTTTCAATGATCATTCCATTTTGAAGGTTTTCAATTTCTTTCCTGCTTTTCATATTATCTCTGATCTCATAAGAATTGGTTTTAAGACCGCCAAGATATTCTACAGAAATTTTGTTCCGGTTTTCAGCAATACTCTCATTCGTTGTTTCAGTTTTTGTGGCCATCATAAATGGCTGATACAAAAGATTTGCGACTGAATTGTACTTCTCAATGTAGGTATACATTTTACGATCCGGTAGAGTCAGTACATATTCACCATTTACTGAAGCCGGTATATAATCCTTTTTGTACATCGGATTGAGAAACTTCACCATTTCAACACTAATATCAAACTCCTTTGCTATTTTTTTAAACTCAATCCTTTCAAATACTTTTATGGAAGCACTATACTTTAATTCATCGGAAGGTTCTCGTGGTTGCAACTCGTGCTCATAATAGTATTTCATTAGATACGATGCAGCAATAAACCTTGGTATAAATTTTTGAGTCTCTTTAGGCAAATACTTTTGGATTTCCCAGTAGCCGGTTTTACCGTTTGCCTTCTTCAATGCTTTATTCAGCGTACCTGAACCACAATTGTAAGCTGCTAACGCAAGAGTCCAGTTACCATATGCTTCATACAACAACTGCAAATAATCAAGCGCTTTATCAGTGGATTTATTTAGGTCCATCCGCTCATCAATGTGTCTGTCAATTCTTAACCCAAATATTTGGGCAGTACCTTTCATAAACTGCCATATACCCGCTGCCCCCTGATGCGACCTTGCATGAGGTATGAGACTTGATTCAATGACGGCAATATATTTCAATTCGTCGGGAAGGTCTTTTTCCCTTAGTGCATTTTCGATCACCGGAAAATAAAGCGACGTTCTTCCTAAAAGGGTTTCACTATCTCTTCTATCTCTTTCGATCATGTATTTTATTTGAGTGGTCACCTCATTGGTGACCTTCAAATCAATGATAGTATTCATGTTTTCAATCCTTTTGTTAATTTCAGCATTGTTGGGGGAACTGGCAATAACTGAAAAAGTGCTCGCAAGAATTAAAAAACACACCATCACAAGGTTTCTTGTAAAAAATTTAAATGTGCTCATGGTAATAAAAATCAGTTCTTTTATGGGAGAAAAAAATTATTTATAAATCAATTGCTGTAATAAATTACATTTAATTGAAATGACTGTAAATAATTTTCGGGATGCAAAGATAGCATTAAAAGTTGGATTTGTCAAATAATTATACTTGTTAACAAATTATTATCTGTATTCTATTGTATATCAACAATTATGCCAATTTTAGGTGTTTAATAAAATGCAATAGCTTTTTGTCATCCTTAACATTACTTAATATCTGGATTCCAAACGGCATTCCATCGATATTATTGCCTAAAGGAACAGAAACAGCGGGAATACCAGCAAGATTGGACAAAACGGTATAGATATCAGAAAGGTAAATTTCCATTGGGTTGGTTGGTTTTTCTGCTACTTGCCAGGCCACTTTGGGAGTTGTTGGCAATATTATAAAATCAAATTTTTCAAATATCTTATGTATTTGTTCTTTTATCATTTGTCTTATTTGTTGTGCTTTTGTGAAATACGTATCGAAATAAGCTTCACTCAATACGAAACTACCCAACATTATTCGCTTTTTCACTTCCTGCCCGAATCCGTTTGTCCGGGTATTTACATATAAATCTTCTAAAGTAGTTACTTTTTCAGGTCTGTACCCATAACGCACTCCGTCATATCGGCTGAGATTTGACGACGCTTCTGCTGTGGTTAATATATAATAGACAGGTACAACATATTCCAGCAAAGGGAATTGGATTTTATCTACTGACACACCCTGATCAGTCAGATGACTTAAATAACCATAAAAAGCATCTTTTATCTGTTTGTCCAGGGATTCATTATTGATGGCTTCTTCAAGGTAAGCTACTTTTATGGTTGTTAAATTAAAATCGTCAATGACCTGATCGTCATATAGACCAGTTTGAAACATAGTGGCATCATAGGCATCCAACTCAGAAATCACTGTCATTACAACATCAATGTCTTCCACATTTCGACCCATTAACCCTAATTGATCAAATGAAGAAGCATAAGCTACCAGTCCATGTCTTGATACCAAACCATAAGTCGGTTTGAAACCAATCACACCACACAGCGAAGCCGGCTGGCGCACTGAACCTCCTGTATCTGTACCAAATGCTATCAGGCAGGAATCTGTTTGAACCGAAACTGCTGCACCACCACTGGAACCTCCTGATACTCTTTTGTGATCTGCCCCATTTGCCACCGGACCAAAATAACTATTTGTGTTGGCTGACCCCATACCAAATTCATCACAGTTTGTTCTTCCTATGATAATCGCATCTTCTCTTATGACGGCCTCCAAAGCAGTGCCGCTAAACTGACTGATAAATCCATCAAGAATTTTTGATCCTGCGCTTACTTTGTGATTTTTATAGACAATCATATCCTTGATAGAAATGACACATCCGAATAACTTACCCAATGTATCAGGACTATGCTTCATTTTATGGTCAAGTTCCCTGGCTTTGTTTAATGCTTCGTCATCATACACTTCTATAAATGCATTCAAATGTTTTGTTGTTTCTATCCTTTCCAGGTATGATATGACCAACTGTTCTGTTGAAAGTTCACCGGATAGCAGCAGATTTTGTATTTCCTTAAGTGAAGTATATATCATGAGGGAATCAGATTCTTAAAATAATGTAACCCCTATTTAATGAACAAATTTGTCAGTTCTTCCACCGTCACATTTTTTTGATCACCTGAAAGCATGTTTTTTAAACATACCACACTATTTATTCTTTCAGTTTCACCAATAATAGCTACAAAAGCTACATTACGTGCATTGGCATAGGACATCTGTTTTTTAAGTTTGGCAGGGTCGGGATACAGATCACAGGCTATTCCTGTTTTCCGCAATATGGCAACCTGTTGAAATGCATACAAATGACTCTCTTCATCCAATG
>JACMLK010000202.1 GCA_014379665.1 Saprospiraceae bacterium
TACTTTATCATTTCCTTTAATAGAAGATACATGATGAATTTGAATACCGACATTACCTGCGGGATGTGGTCCGGCAAACCAATGCTTTTGAACATTTTTTGCGTTTATAAATCCTGCAGCAGGCTTATGAGTACTTCTAGCATCTAATCCTAAATGAACATATCCTGAAGTAAGCCTGGACAACACATCCAGCCCTCTCTGAAATGCTTCCTCATTTTGTCGAATGACCAAAGAATTATCAGGTGCTAAAGGTGCTGTATCAAAAGTACTTATAAAAATATTGACAGGTATGGTTTCCAAAGATGGTATGACGTCAAATGGTCTTTCATTTATCAGGGACCAGGCACCACTTTCAGCCAGAAATTGGACAAGCGTGTTTCTGTCCGCTGTTTCTGGATCAGGTGTATTAAACTTTTTAAATGAAATATTTTTATCAGCCAGAATTACGATTTCGGTGATAGCTCTCTTTTCCCCTCTTTTTACCTCTACAATTTCACCGCTTACAGGAGAAACATAATTGATTCCGGGTCTTTTCTTATCAAAAAACAATACGTCTCCGGCTTTTACTTCATCACCAACTTCTACTTCCACCTTTGGTATCGGGGACATGCCTTTAAAGTCAGCCGGTCTGATAGCATAACGGGATACCATCACATGCGTTACCTTTTTGCTTGCTTCACCTTCCAACCTTATATTAAATCCTTTGACCAGCCTATGAAACGTGCCCTCGGTAATATATGATGGTTTTTTGGGTTTCAAAAAATCATTTAATCCGGGGAAAACTCCAAAATTATCTTTTTCAGGGTTCAGTCCGTGTTTTGCCGCCTCAATTTTCATAAGATTGCTTGCAAGTCCTAACATCGCCCAAACAATAAGTATCGCAGAAACTGCAACTACACTGTAAAACAAAAGATTACTTCCATTGCTTTGGCCCTGAGCCGTGGCAATTTCAGCTAAAAATATCAGACAAAAGGTGGATTTCAACTTTATCATTGTGACTAAGAAATTGTTTAACAAAAAACATCAATAATCTTCGCAAATATATAAAGGTTTATACTTTGTCACACAATTTGGGTTTCTCAAAATTATTATTTATATTATTTAGAGCAATTCTTAATAAAAGGTCATATTTGTTATATAGGAACATAAGTTTTTTGACTCATTACATAATCTTTGATCCGGAATTTAAATGTAATTTCTACCATTTTATGACACACCGCATCTTAATGACTTTACAGTGAGAACAATGAATAAAATCTAACGATTTGTTATCTTTGTCTGACTTAACATTTAATACAAACTCTATGAACAGACGATTATTTAATAGCCTCGGATTCACCTCTTTGCTGGCCCCTATGACCGGATTTAATATTTCTTTGGAATCAAAGGATCCAAAACAAATGAAAGATATATTTATTCACCATGTATTTGTGTGGTTGAAAAACCCTGAAAGTGAATCAGATCTATCCCAATTAATAGAGGGACTACAAGGATTAACAAAAATCAAATCTATTAAATCTTATCATCTTGGGGTACCTGCTGCGACTAAAAGAGATGTGATTGATGCAACATATGCTGTTTCGTGGCTTACTATTTTTGCTAATTCAGCAGATGAACAGGCATATCAGATAGATCAGATCCATCTTGACTTCATTAAGAATTATAAACACCTTTGGTCAAAAATAGTGGTATATGACTCCATAGACCATGAATGATGATTTGATGTCATCATTGCCAAAAACAAGGGTGATTTAGAAAACCTTATTTTTCAGTCTTAAGTCTTGATTTCTTAACTTCGATGGTTTGAGGTCCTGCAATAATTTTGAATTCAGTTCTTCGGTTTAGTTGGTGCTCTTCCTCAGAACATTTCGCCCCATCTTTGCACTTGTTCAGGAGAACTTTTTCGCCATAACCTACAGTTTTTATTCTGTCAGTATTTATCCCTTCGCTTACCAGCCATCTCTTAGCAGATTCGGCTCTTCTTTGTGAAAGCTTTTGATTATAAGGGGACAAACCTCTGCTATCTGTGTGTGATGACAACTCAATGACCATATCAGCATACTGTTCCATTAGCTCCTGAAGATATGTCAGATCCTTCTCGGCTGCCGGTAGTATTTTGTCATCATCAAGATCATAATAAATATTATTCAATCTGATTGGCTCATTTATAGCATAGGTTTCTACGTCGTTTTCTATTGGTTTTGGTTTAAGAATAACTGTCTTCTTTACCGTATAATCGTCAAATATTCCATTAGTATTGAAACTGATCGAGTCCGGATAGTACCCTTCACGGTTTATATAAGCCTTATAAGTCTTGTCCGCATCAAGTAGGAATGAAAAATTATTTGCTGTAAAGTTTGTTTTGGAATCAACAGGAATTTTAGTACCGGACTCAAACAACTCAACGGTAGCACCTTCCAAAGGTCCTTTCTCATTATTGACCAGGGTCTGCAGGTCAATCACCAGATCACGTATTTGTATGAGATATATATCATCACAACATGTATCATTGCCACCTAATTTCTTTTTATCCTTATGTGTTCTGTTGGATACCAGGAAACCTGCATTTCCGCTATTATTGAATCTTAGAAATATATCATCGTAAGATGTATTGTAATTATAACCCATGTTGGATGGTTCTTCCCATTTTGTACCATTCCAAACTGTATAAAAATTATCCATGCCTCCCATCCCAGGATGCCCCGCTGAACTGAAATACAGTGTACCTTCTTTAAAAAAAGGAGATTCTTCATTTTTCGGAGTGTTGACTACAGGTCCAAGATTTACAGGGATCCCATACTCTTCTCCTTTAATAGAGGAATAATAAATATCATATCCCCCTAAACCTCCCGGCATATCAGATACAAAATATAATACCTTGCCACCAAAAAGTTCACCTTCGAACGGATGGCGTGATCTGAATTCATTATTAAGTGATTCGATAGGATAGGGAACGGTCCACAGATCTCCCACCCTTTTAGAAAGAAAAATCTCTGAACCTTGCAGGCCATTGTTCAAAGGTTTGGCTCTTGTAAAATACATGCGACTTCCATCCGCAGAGAAAGAGACACCTCCGGTATGAAAATCGACCCTGTTTATAGCTTCATCGAGGGCAGTGGCTTTGGAATAATCTCCTTGGGGTGACCTGGCTGAATTGTATAATTTTGCGTGGTATTCCCCTTCTTCACCATCAAGAGTAATCGTTGATTTTGCGTTTAAACTCGAAAAATATAACGTACCGTCAGTATACAAGGCAGGTGATGATTCGGCAGAAGGTGAGTTGATATTCTCCCCCGCAAAACTAATGGCTGCTTCTATATTTTCAGGATATTTCTCTAATCCGATTATTCCCCTTAAATCCAGTTTGGCTTCATTTCTTAATGAGTCGCTATCTGTGATGGATATGAATTCATTGAGCGCATCCAAAGCAAGTTTATACTTACCCTGATACTTCAAAGCACGGGCATAATCCAGTTTTACATCAGTAAATTCTTCTGTTTTATCACGTTTCAGTATCCTTTCATATCCCCTTTCTGCTTTTAGATAGTCACGTTTAAGCATATTCAAGTCAGCAATCGCAACCTGAAGATAAGGATCTTTGCTTTCTTTGTATGCTTTGTCAAACCATTCAATCGCATTTTCATAGTCAAAATTTGAAGCTGCCATTTCTGCAGTTTCGATCATGGATTCATAAGTGCTGGATGTAACCGGTTGGGCCGATACCATTAAATTTATACAAACTACACTACAAAATATATATATACACCGTAACATCATCGTTTTAGAAATTATTCAGTGAAAGCAATCTGTTTTGAATCGTTTTTTAAGTTACCAAATCAAAGTCTTGGACAGAATATAACGGGTTTTACCTTAGGTTTCTTGTATATTTTACCCATATAGCTGGCACAAAGCTCAAATCCTCCTACACTATTTGAGCCAATAGTGGCTGTAGATATATCCATGTCAAATGCAAAACCAACTTTTATATCGCTGAATTCAGCCCCGGCATAAAAGATTAAGGCCCGCAGATTTCTAACACCTAATCCGGTACTCAGTTTAAGATCCTTTTCAGGGTCAAGGAGATAGGTGGCGTGCGTATTGACATTAAAAGCGTTAGCCGGTCCAAGAGTATAATAATAAAAACCGGGAATGATATTGACCCGTTTATTGATGGCCATGTCGTATGCTCCGTGAATATTAAGTCCCCTGTATTTATTTTCAGTAGAATCTTGTTGTTGATTAAAACTGACGACAGGTCGAAATAATCCCTCCATAGCAATCCCTAGTTTAAGGTCAGCATTTTTTCTTTTCGAATTATATAGTAATCCCATAGTCCAGTCTTTATGTCCTGTACTTATTTTGTCATTAGGATCCTGGTTCTGACCTCCACCCTGACCTGAGCCATTTGCATTATGCTGAATAATCTCCTGATCTATATAGCCGGTTTGAGGATTTACCCGTGCATCTTTCTGTGTAAGTTGAAAATAATTGCGACTACCACTTGAAAACTGAGCGCCAAGCGTCAGGATATTGGTCTGCTTTTTATCCAAAGACAAATGATAAGCTGCACCTACTTTTATGAAGGTCCAGCTTTGGAACCCACCGGGAGCAACAACAGATTCAGACGTATTATTATGGTCAAAAACCCCACCTGAACTTCCTATCAGATCTGCCTCCACTCCAAGGCCTACCCAGTCCTGTTTTCTTATTCCTCTGATGATAGGAGCATCGGCCGACAAAGTAAGTGTCTTGAAACCTCTGGTCGCAATAGCGGCCTGCTTATCAGAATAAATTCCACTTATCCGGTACGATCCTGAAAAAGCACCCGCATTGGCCGGATTGACATTTAATGGTGTAAACTGATAATAAGAAAAATGAAGATCCTGCCCGGTCAGATGTACTCCAACCACTAATAAAAATAAAAGTATTAAGTATAATTTACACCGCATAAAACCGGAATTTTTATTTATTAAGACCACGAAAGATAGTGCAATTTTTTAATATCAAATGAAAATCAAATTTTTTAACAGTATTTTTCGATATAAATGTCATGTTCATATACAATCCATATTGAATTGTGATGATTTAAGATAAAATTGCATTTCTGAATTCCTGAAAATCCAAATGTAATTTTTTACTGCAAAATTATTCCTAGGTCAAATGTCATTTTTATATCACATTATAAATGCCGAAATTAATAATTATGTTCACTCCCTATATAAAATAATATCTTTGCGAAAAACTTTTATTTTGGTTTTCATCCGTGTGTTGGTTTGTATTTCATTTATTGCTTTTTCCCATTTTAAAAGTAATGGACAATCTTTCTTTGTCCCATCAGATACACTGAATAAAACCAGGTTTAATACTGCGCTGGCTTTTTCAGCAGCTACATATGCTGGGTTTTCTATTGGTTTGTACAATATCTGGTATAAAAAATTTGATCAGGAGCCATTCCACCTTTTTAATGACTGGGGAGAATGGAATCACATGGACAAAGCAGGTCATGTGCACACAGCGTATCTTCAGGGAGTCTTGTGTTTTAAAGGAGCAAAGTGGACAGGACTTGACAAAAAGAAAAGTTTGCTCACAGGTGTGATATTCGGCACGCTGTTTCAGAGTACCATAGAAGCTATGGATGGATTTTCTTCCAAATGGGGTTTTTCTATTCCTGATATGGCTGCAAATCTTGCCGGAACAGGCATTTTTGCATCGCAACAACATTTTTGGGATGACCAGCGTATTTCGATAAAAATTTCGTCCATACCGGTAAATCATCCAAAAACTACGATCATATCAGAAAATGGACATGCAGTATCTTCTCCGGATGAACGGGCCCAAATGCTCTTTGGCACCAATTATTTTGAACGTTTCTTAAAAGACTACAACGCACAGACATACTGGGCTTCTGTCAATGTGCATGCTTTTCTTCATGAAGGGAATAGATGGCCTGAATGGTTGAATGTTGCCTTTGGTTATGGGGCAGAAAATATGTATGGTGGTTATAAAAACAAGTGGGAGGAAGACGGCGCTTTATTTTCACTTGGTGATACAAAATATCCCCGATATTATCAGTTTTATATAGGCATGGATATTGATCTTCCAAAATTACACCCCAAAAACCCTTTTTTAAAAACCATCTGTTCTGTGTTCAACATCTTCAAAATTCCATCACCAGCCCTCGAGATCAATACTCAGGGAGAAATAAAATTTCATCTGTTCAGGTAAATGGATTACTGTATTTATTTCCGTGAGAAGGTAACCCACTTTTGTAATTAGTTCACCCCGTGGAGTTGGGGCTAAGTAAAATAATTTTCTTCTGATGTTTGTATTTTGCCGTATTGGTTGAAATTCATTTACACTTTATTTCTTATTTATTAACACATTCATTTGATTTTCATTTATTTTTGTGGCTTTCAGCAAACCCTGCATATAGATCGTTGCATATCATCATATCTATGATAGGTGTGCAGGCCATTATAAACCGGTGATTACTTTAAAATTATTACTAAAACTTTTAAATACATATGAAAAATAAATTAGTACTTCTTAAAATTTTTGTTGCTGTCATCGTGATGATAATGAGTCTTACGAACTGCAAATCTTCCAAAAAACTTGCCAATAATTCTACTGCAGCAGCTGAAGATTTTGATACTTTTTATGATCGGTTTCATAAGGACTCAAAATTTCAGTTTTCAAGGCTTAAAATGCCGCTTGAAGGTAAAATGGCTGATGGTAAAACGGAGAAAAAATGGACAAAGTCAATTTGGACACCTATGAAGGTTAAAATTTTTGACATTGATACGAATATATATAAAGTTAAACACCACAAAACTGACAAGTCATTCACTCAAAAATTCTGGTTGGAAGATTCCGGATTTTTCTCAGAATACAGATTTGAACTTATTGATAAACTATGGTATCTGGTTTACGCTATGGAAGTCAGTATTTAGAGTATGTTTAAATTTTCATGTTTGAGCGAAAGCGAGCAAATTTTATTTTAGATGATTGAGCGGTGCTGACTTATTGTCAGCATTCGAGTGATAGAAATCACTCAAAAGTGAATGAACCAAGCAAAACTTTGCTTGGCTTAGAGTATTTAAAGTTAGAATCGGCGGCGAAAAAATATAACGTAGGATAAAATAAAAATTGCCGCTTGCAGA
>JACMLK010000203.1 GCA_014379665.1 Saprospiraceae bacterium
AAGCAGAGATCGAAAAAACGATAGTTAAAAATGATAATTCAGGCATGAAAGATAAGCAGCTGGAGGCAGACGCAGAGGATCATAAATTTGAAGGTTACAATAAAGTATATAAGTAATCAACCGACGATGACGATGATCAGGATGTGAAAGGCATGCTGCCACCACTAAAAATCGCACAAATGTTGGATTTAAATTATATGGAATCTGTAGAAAGCTTTACAAGACCATCTGCCCGGTATACGGAAGCGAGCCTGGTAAAAAAACTGGAAGAACTTGGTATTGGAAGACCATCTACCTATGCTCCCACTATTACTAAAATAATGGAAGAAGAAAGGGGGTATGTAACAAAGGAAAGCCGCGAAGGTACGCAAAGAAATTATCAGTATCTGTTGTTAAAAAAAGGAAGCATAGAGTCCAAAGTTAAATCAGAGATCACCGGGGCTACCAAAAATTGTCTGTATCCATCGGATTTGGGCATGGTAGTGGTTGATTTCCTGTCAGAACATTTTGACCAGGTGATGAATTATAGTTTTACAGCCAGAGTGGAAGATGAGCTTGACAAAATTGCCACAGACGGAGTCGACTGGAAAAGAATGTTGAAGAATTTTTATGAACCTTTTCACAGCAATGTGGAAAAAACGATGGAGAATGCAGAAAGAGCCAAGGGTAAGCGGGAATTAGGTAAAGATGTTGCATCAGGATATACGGTGATTGCTCAGATGACCCGCTTTGGTCCTGTCATTCAAATCGGCGACAGAGAGGAAATGAAGGAAGGCGAAAAGCCCAGATTTGCCAATCTTAAACCTTCACAATCATTGGAAACTATTTCTTTTGATGATGCCATGGAACTTTTTAAACTACCACGGACCATCGGGACTTACAAAGGGGAAGAAATTTCCGTTAATACGGGTAGATTCGGGCCTTATGTCAAAATTGGGGAGATGTTTGTAAACCTGCCCCGGAATCTGGACCCAATGACCATAACGATGGAAGAAGCTATAGAACTTATTGAAAACAAGATGGATGAAAATGCACCTATCGGAATGTTTCAGAATCTGCCAATTACAAAAGGGAAAGGAAGATTCGGTCCATTTGTAAAGTGGAATGAATTGTATGTACCAATTCCGGTCAGATATAAATTGGAGACTATTACCGAGGCACAAGCAATAGAAATTATTGAGATTAAAGTAGATAAAGAGGCCAACAGATATATTCAAAATTGGCCTGCTGAAAAAATATCTATAGAAAATGGCAGATGGGGCCCATATATTAAGTACGGTAAAAATAATCTAAAAATTCCTAAAGTAGAAGGAATAAAATTGGAAACTGAATCTCTGCAGACCGTAAGTCTGGACACAGTGAAATCCTGGATAGAAGCTGAAATTCCCGGAGCATTTAAAAAGACTCCAACCAAAAAGAAATAATAAAGATCCATTATAATCAGGGTATAACTTAATATTATTCTAAACACTAAAATAAGCATTGAAGGAAATAAATCAACAAATTAATGTTTAGAATTTAAGTATTACAGGATAATTTTGGTGACAAAATGAGGTTTTATCAAATGGATTTAGTAAGCCATTCCGGAAAAAGAAAAATTAATTTTTTCTTAACTAACAATAATTAGTTTTAAATTGTCTTTATATTACAATAAATCAAATAAGACATGAAATTCATCACAGGATTAACCTTTTTTGTCATTTTTACATCTGTTATTCACCTTAATGCTCAGACATTGGATGAAGAGACAGGATTCATTTATGTTAAAGCAGAATACTTATTTGAAACTGCCAGGTATGAGGAAGCAATTTCTCAATATAATCTGGTTATAGCCAGAGATCCGAAATACAAGGAAGCACTCATCCATAGGGGACTCTCAAAATTGGCATTAGCTGCATATAAGGGTTCAAAAATGGATGCTATTCAATCTATTGAATTAAAAGGCATAAGTGCAGAATCCGCTGCTTTACTTGGGCGATCGTTCGCAGGTATGAATGATATCAATGCTGCCACCAGTAGCCTGACTGCTGCAATAGCTCTTGATGCTAAAAATTCTTTATATTATGAATGGCGGGGAGCATTGTATGAAAATGATGATCAGTTGATCAAGGCTTGTCAGGATTATGAGAAAGCCATGAATTTTGGAAGCATTGCAGCTGAAATGAAGGCAAAATCCCTTTGCGGCATAATGAAAAATAAACAGGTAGTGCCCACACAAAAAAATAAAGAAGAAGATGTCACAAGTGAATCCGGTAACAATGATGCATCTGATAGCAATCATGCACCAGGTGATATTGCTGACAATGAAGTCCTAAGCTCAGGAAACAGAGAAGATCAAACAAATGAACAACAAAATCAAAATCCGGCAACAACTACTTCAGATTCAACTACAATAGATGATTCAGAGCCGATCGTAGACGATGGTTTACCCAAGGAAGATAATTATGTCAACAGGTTAATCATTGATGATGAACTGACTTTAGAAATTTCAGGACAGGAATTGGGCAGAAGAGAAATACCTAAAGAAAATATTCCTAGCATTTTGATTTTGGCAGATGAAAACGGCAAAGTAACCGTAAATATTTGCGTGAATAAATCAGGTATAGTCACCAAAGCAGAGTTTAATGCTTCCAAGTCAAGTATTGCAAAAAAGAGTCTGGTTTCGTTAGCACTTCGAAAAGCAAAAGAATTTGAATTTTCCAGAGGTGAATATGACCTTCAATGCGGTATCATGGTATTTAATATTAAAGGTAGTTAATCTTTCTACAAATTTAACAAATCTAACAAATCTAACAAATCAGCAATTTAGCAATTTATCAATTTAGCAAATCAGCAATATTAAAACATTTTAGTTTCAGGAAACTCACTTTTGATTAACTTAGCGCCTGAAACCAAATTAATGATGTATGTTGAATGTAAATTCGGAAATTGGGGCACTGAAGAAGGTTATCATTCACAGACCGGATGATGGTATTGCAAGGATATCGCCAAAAAAAGCGGAGGAACTATTATTTGATGATATAGTTCATCTGCCGCAGATGAGAGAAGAACACGATATTTTCAGAAGGGTTTTACAGCTAATCCTTGGAAAGGAAAATGTGTTGGATACACAAAATTTGATTGAGGAAGGGTTTGAGGCAAGTCCTGACATAAAGGAAGAACTATTGGAAAAAGTAGTGGACTACGAAGAGTTGCCACCAGTGGATAAATCTTTTTTAATGTCGTTGGATGCCAAATCACTTACGAAACTACTGATTACAGGATATCATCAGGATGAAGATCATATATATTTTGATCCGATTCCAAACTTTATATTCACCAGAGATATAGCTGTGGTGATTAAAGACCATATCATCATCACAAAAGCGGCCAAATCTGCAAGATATCGTGAAAATTTACTCACCAGATTTATCTTTTATGCCCATCCTTTTTTTAAAGATTTAAGTACAAATGATAAGATCATAAACCTCAATCATCTGGATAAGTTTCCACCTTCCAAAAAAGGAGAAGTCGTTTCACTGGAAGGAGGAGATGTGATGATGCTCAACGATGATTTCATATTGATAGGATGCTCCGAAAGAACCACTGACTATGCTATCAGATGTGTAAAGAATGTGTTATTTGAAAAAGGATTGGTTTCTAATATTGCTCAAATCAATATTCCTTCTGACAGAACCTGTATGCATATTGATACCCTGTTTACCTTAATTGATTATAATGATGTCATTTGTTTTAAACCGATCGTTTTTGACGGCATAAGTTCCAATGTCAAAGTGTATCGAAAAAACGGAGCGGAAATAGTATATGATTCAGTTAAAAATTTTTTTATACATGAGATCAACCCAAATGTTAATTTCATCTTTAGCGGGGACGGAATCTCACCATATCAGGAAAGAGAGCAATGGACCGACGGTTGCAACCTGGTGGCACTCAGACCAGGTGTTGCTTTAACTTATGACAGGAATCCCAAAACAGAAGTCGCGTTGAGAAAGTCAGGATATGATATTATTCACGCCAGAGACTTTATTGAACAGGTAAATGAAGGCATTATTAATCCTCAAACTGTAACAAAAACAATTATTACACTACCATCCAACGAACTATCCAGAGCCAGAGGTGGTTCTCATTGCATGACATGTCCGCTCATAAGGGACAGGATCTGATCATATTCAAAGGATGTTATGTATAGCTTTGATTTTAAAGTAAGAGTAAGATATGGTGACACCGACATGATGGGTTACCTGTATTATGGCAATTATCCTAAATTGTATGAAATAGGTAGAGTAGAGGCAATGAGAAATATTGGTCTTTTATACAAAGATCTGGAGCAGAAATATGATATCATGATGCCTGTGGTTCATGTAGATGCCCGATATATTTTACCCGGCAAATATGATGAAGAATTGATGATAAGAACTATTTTAATGGAACTTCCAACAAAAATGATCACTTTCATTAATGAAATATATAGTGAGCAAAATATTCTTATTCATCGTGCGGAAGTTAAGCTCTTTTTTATAGACATGAAGACCTCCAAAAGAGTGTCATGCCCTGAATATATGCTTCAAAAATTAATGCCTTTATTTTGACTAAAAGAATACAAACGTTTAGTAAAATATTTCTGGAACTACCGTGGGTAATAAAAATACTTGAGTGGGCAAAAGTATATAGTCCGCCTGGCTTTTCCGGTGTATCGCTTCATAATGTGATCTCCTTTGTAGTCAAAGAAACCCAAAAAGACAATCTTACCACAAGAGCAAACTCTGTTTCTTTTAGTTTATTTCTTTCCATTTTTCCAGCTATTATCTTTCTTTTTACTTTGTTGCCTTTATTTACTTTTGTACAGGACTATACGATCATGTTGAGCAATCAATTGGAAGGCGTTATTCCCAAAAGCGCACATGATTATATTTTTACAATCATTACGGATATTACTGCTATTAAAAGAGATGGATTACTTTCTTTAGGTGCCTTTCTGGCTTTATTTTTTTCTTCAAATGGCATGCTTACCTTGATGTCTGGTTTTGATAAGGCTTACCATCAAACATTCAAAAAAAGATATTGGCTCAAAACATGGTTAATAGCACTGGCACTTACCTTAGTTCTTTCGTTTTTACTAATCATTTCTCTTTTTTTAATGGTAGTGGAAGACTTATTGTTAAATTACATGAGGGAAGTGCTGCATATCTCTGAGACTTTGCTCATTTCATTCAGCATTTTCAATTGGGTATTTGCCATATTTATGGTGTATACAGGAATAAGCCTTATTTACACTTTTGGTCCTTCTATGCACAGAAGAACACGATTCATCAATATTGGATCTATTATTGCTACTATCCTGTCGCT
Source organism: Saprospiraceae bacterium (assembly GCA_014379665.1). Lineage (GTDB taxonomy): Bacteria > Bacteroidota > Bacteroidia > Chitinophagales > Saprospiraceae > OLB9. Next base: position 5,347 of record JACMLK010000203.1, read on the forward strand.
GCTTACTTCACTGGGATTCAGTTATTTTATCAATAATTTTGGAAGATATAATGAGATCTATGGTTCTATCGGAGCACTAATGGTTATGATGATTTGGATTCAGTTCAACAGTTTTATTCTATTGGTGGGATTTGAATTAAATGTAAGCGTTGCAGTACACAAGTCTTTGCGATACCAAAAAAAACAGAATGCAATCGTCTGAATACATACAATTTTAGGACTCAATTATTATTCCCCCCACCGAAACGTATCTACTTTTAATCCGGCAATATCAAGAACACGATCCACTACAGTATCAACCAAAGCTTCTATGGTAGAAGGGCGGGAATAAAAAGAAGGGCAGGCCGGACAAATAATGGCACCCGCTTCGGTAAGCGTTGTCATATTCCGAAGATGGATTAAATTGTAAGGCGTTTCTCGAGGAACAAGAATAAGCTTTCGCTTTTCTTTGAGCATAACATCCGCAGCCCTGGTGATGAGATCGTCGGATATTCCATTGGCAATTCTGCCAACAAGACCCATAGAGCTTGGACAAATGATCATGATTTCATATTTAGCTGATCCTGATGCAAACGGGGCCTGAAAATCATTTTTATCATAAAATGTAAATGGCCAATTTTTTTTATCGAAAGTGCCTATCTCTATTTCCCAATTGACCACCGCATTATCTGACATAATGATACCTATGGTAAGATTTTCCTTATTGGTGGCCAGTTTTGTCAGTAAACGTTGAGCATAAATGGAACCACTGGATCCTCCAATGGCAAAAACAATCTTTTTCGTTGACATAAGAAATATTTTTTATTTAATAATCTTTTGGCAAAAGAGTTCATAAATATCACATTAAATGTTCAGCTTGTCACCTCACAGCATCATTTTTACAACACCTCAGCTACAATAAATATACTACCACCCACATAAATCAAGTCATCTTTTGTTGCTTTGGTTTTAGCTGCTGCAAGTGCTTTCCTCACGGACACATATGCTTTGCCTTTGAGTCCATAACTGTTAGCCATGGTCCTTAGATCTTTGGCCGGTAATCCTCTTGGAATATTTGCTTTTGTAAAATAATAGGAAGCATCTGAAGGAAATAAATGTAAGATTTTGCTCAGGTCTTTATCATTTACAAAACCTATGACAATATGCAGACGCCGAAAAGACATCTTTTTTATTGCTCCAAAAACTAACTTTAAGCCTCCTTCATTATGAGCGCTGTCAGCTATTATCAGAGGGTGATGTTGTAATATTTCCCATCTTCCTATATATTTTGTTTTTTCTTTGAGCGTCGGAAAAAACAATTTAATTTTTTCTGCAGATATATTTATTTTTCGCGATAAATGGTGCAAAACAAATAAACCTGAAATCAGATTTTTTTCCTGATATGGTCCGCTTAGGTCTGTAGTCAGTTCATCGATCCACAGTGAACCATCCACATAAACACTATATTTTTTAGAACCATTGCCAGTTGAATGGAGCTCAGTCAATGTAATATGATCCTGAGCAAACATGATCGGACTATTTTGAACTTTTGCTTTCTCCAAAAAAATGTTTTGGATATTTTCCTGTCGTTCACCAATAATGACCGGAACACCGGCTTTAATAATTCCTGCTTTTTCAAGAGCGATCTCTTCCAATGAATTACCGAGTAAATTCTGGTGATCGTAACTGATATTTGTGATAACAGATACCATAGGTTGAATCACATTAGTGGAATCCAGTCTTCCTCCAAGACCAGTCTCAATAACAGCATAATCCACTTTTTGATTTTCAAAATAAGAAAAAGCCAATGCAACCGTCATTTCAAAAAAGGAAGGTTTTATTTCTTCTAAGGCTGACTTGTATTTATTTATAAAATTCAATATGAAGTGTCTCGAAATGTACTTTCCGTTGATTTTTATTCTTTCCCTGAAATCCTTATAATGCGGTGAAGTGTATACACCCACCTTATAGCCTTGTGCCTGAAGACCTGCAGCCACAATGTGTGATGTAGTTCCTTTACCATTAGTTCCTGCGATATGAATAGTTTTAACCAGGTCCTGTGGGTTTCCTGCCAATTTGCATAGTGCTATAGTATTGGTAAGATCTTTTATGTAAGCTGAAGCTCCTTGTCTTTGAAACATCGGTAACTGAGTATACATGTAATTAAGTACATCAGTATATGATTTAAAGGGAGTCATTTATAGAGTTGAGTCCACAAAAGAATGCATTTTAAATGTCATTACCACAAAATGATTATAAAAAATATATATTGGATTGGGGATAGGGTAGGTATAAAAAAAATGAGACCGGTCTAATTCCCCTTGAACCGGTCTCGAGTAACAATTTGCTTAAGTATTCCTTAAATAAATCTGAACTGTATTATATAGTTCCAATACCATGCCAAAAACAGAATTTACCGTTTTTAAAATACATCAATACACATATTCGATTTAAATGAAGCACATAAGATATTAACTTTTAGTTATCTTTAAAGTGAATAAAAAGATATATGAAAAATAAAATTATGATTGTTGAAATAATAACTGAAGATTGAGGTTCAGTTTATGCAGCATTTAATTGGTCAATGGTATCAATAATGGACTTGCAGGCCACAAATATAATTTCACTTCCCACTGGGGTGACCAGATTTTCTTCATCCTGCTGGATGCTGTCTTCTATTAATGCCAAAAGGTCTTCCTGTTTGTAGTTTTCAAAAAATATGTCCAATACCTTGTTAAAGTCCTTAGTATTGGATGTGTTAAATAAATCCCAGTTCGCTTCTTCCCATTTTTCCAGTACACTGCCTTTTATTACAGGTACTTTTTGTAATGTCGATTTGCAACTGAAATAAATGATGCAACTCAGATATTCGAGAAGCGCCATTTCATCATGCGTAAGTAAACTATAGTTCTCCTGATCGAGAAATGCAACTAAATCCTTCTGTTCGTTGGTAAGAATGGTCATATCTGACAGATATGCTGATTCATCATCATATTTTTCAATCATCAGATTGATCGTATTTTCAGAGATAATCATCATTTTAAAGGATTTTTTTA
>JACMLK010000204.1 GCA_014379665.1 Saprospiraceae bacterium
ACCAAAAATAAATGAATTCCGTTCAATCATATTATATATTTTCTAAATATTTAAGATTATTTATTTCAGAGTGAAAGGTCAGATCATGTCCTGATGGCACTATCGATACATATTTGTTTTTGAGGGCATTAATATCATTATCAGAAGTCTCTTCTTCATAAGATTTGAATTTACCGGTAAGCCAGTAATATTTTTCTCCCCTGGGGTCAGTTCCTTCCTGAAATTCTTCAACCCATGTGCCATTTCCCTGGCGACAAACTTTTATACCCTGAATCTGATCAAGGGGACAAGCCGGAATGTTGACATTTAATAGTTTACATTGTTTCATCGGGTTGTTCAGGACGGATTGAATGATCTTTCTTACATAATATTTCGACGGTTCAAAATCGGCTTCAAAAGTGTAATCGAGTAATGAAAATCCAATTGAATTTATATTTTCAATACTTGCTTCCATGGCAGCTGACATGGTGCCTGAATAAATAATATTGATAGAGGCATTCGCACCATGATTAATTCCCGAAACACATAAATCAATTTTTTTTCCTTTGAGAAGTACATTTTTAGCCAGTTTGACACAATCTACAGGAGTACCGGAACATTCAAAAGCCTCGATTCCGGAGAATACATTCACTTTACGCAATCTTAAAGGTGTATTGAGGGTAATGGCATGACCCTGACCAGATTGTGGTGAATCAGGGGCGACCACCAGTACTTCTCCAAACTCAGAAGCGACTTCAACCAGGGCCCGTATTCCGGGTGCCACTATTCCATCATCATTAGTTATCAATATCATACGCTTTTTTGTCGGATTGAATCCAAATAGAATGCAAATTTAACATAAAAGACCTGAATAATACATTAATATAACGCACATTATATTAGTTAAAATTATAATCATTATCAGTCCTGAATGCATGATAAAATAATTGAATTTTTGATTTTAGTATACCTTCCCCTTTTAAATTTATTTTTCTGTCAGGAAATTAAAAATCTATTACTAACTTTGTGATAACCAAATTATTTACTTATTCTAAAACTAAATCAGACAAAAATGAAGTCATTCAATCTGGAAAAAGTGGGTATTACTCAACCCAAAATTTATAGAAACCTTAGCGTGCCAAAACTTTATGAGATGGCGCTTAAAAATGAAAAAGGGAGCATAATATCAGATAAAGGCGCGCTACTTGTTTATTCCGGAGAGAAAACTGGAAGGAGCCCAAAGGATCGCAGAATTGTAAAACATCCTGATTCTGAAAATAATATTGATTGGGGAACAGTTAATCTTCCTTTGGACGATCATACTTTTATGATCAATAAAGTGAGGGCGATTGATTACATAAACAGTAGGGATATAATTTACGTTTTTGACGGATTTGCCGGTTGGGAAAAATTGTATCGTATAAAAGTGAGGGTCATTTGTACAAGAGCATATCATGCTTTATTTATGAATAATATGTTGATCCGACCCACCAAAGAAGAACTAAAATCCTTTGGCGAACCGGATTATACTATATTTAATGCAGGCGCATTTCCAGCGAATAAATATACCAATCTAATGACTTCCAAAACAAGCGTGGCGCTTGACTTTGAAAAAAGAGAAATTGTCATTCTCGGTACCGAATATGCCGGTGAAATGAAAAAAGGTATTTTTACCGTGATGAATTATCTAATGCCACTTAAAGGTGTAATGCCTATGCATTGTTCTGCCAATATGGGAAATAAAGAAGATGTATCTGTTTTCTTTGGCCTTTCAGGTACAGGAAAAACAACATTGAGTGCAGATCCCGGGAGGCATCTCATCGGAGATGATGAGCATTGCTGGACAGACAAAAGTATATTCAATATTGAAGGAGGATGTTATGCCAAGGCGATCAATCTGAGTCAGGAAAAAGAACCTGAAATATACCGGGCCATTAAATTTGGGGCGGTGCTGGAGAATGTAGTGTATGATGAAAAAACAAGGGCTGTGGATTATGATGATATTTCCATAACTGAAAATACCAGGGTTGCCTACCCGATAGAATTTATTGAAAATGCAAAAATACCATGTATTGCCGGTCAACCTAAGAACATCATATTTCTCACCTGTGATGCCTACGGCGTTTTACCTCCCATCAGCAGCCTGACGCCTGAGCAGGCAAGTTATCATTTTATTTCAGGATATACGGCAAAAGTGGCCGGGACAGAGATGGGTGTCACAGAGCCATCAGCTACATTTTCTGCGTGTTTCGGAGCGGCCTTTATGCCCTGGCATCCCAACAAATATGCTGAATTACTTGCTGCTAAAATAAAAAGTTCCGGTGCCAAAGCCTGGCTGGTAAATACCGGTTGGACAGGAGGTCCTTACGGAATAGGCTCCAGAATTAAACTAATATACACAAGGGCAATAATTGATGCCATACACGCTGATGCATTTGATAATGTGGAGATGGTAGAAGAACCTGTTTTTGGATTAAAAATTCCTGTTTTATGTCCTGATGTTCCTTCTGAATTATTGATACCAAATCAAACTTGGATCGATAAAAAAGGGTATGAAAATACGCTGAAAAAATTAGCAGAATTATTTAAGAATAATTTTAAAAAGTATGAATCAGGGGTAAACAAAAAAATAATAGCTGCAGGACCAAAATAAACGTTTGTTTAGATTTTCACGGATAAGCCAAAACAAGCAAATGCCAGGTGCGAAGTGCAAATGAATTAAAGATAACCTTTTTTAAACACTTGAATAAGCCTGGGCCGGGCATTTTATAACTGTTTTTCACTGACATAATGTAATATCAGCAGACCTAAATTAGCTAAAATTTATAATACAAATGTAATTTTTTTTGCATTTAATACGATTAGTATTCTAATTTTGTAAATTTTATAAGAAATTGTGTAACTAAATGTAGTTTAATTTTGATAATAGCTTAATTTTATAGTTATTTGCACCTGTTTTCCTTCCGAGAATGTATTTACACCAAATTTTTATTCACAAAAAAAAACATTTCATGTCTTCACGAAATATTAAAATGATATTTTTTAAATTTAGCCCGGTGCTGTTTTTGTTGTTTGCTGTATATAACAGTAATGCCCAAAAAGTACAAAAATTTGCTGAACTGGATCAAAAGTTTAGTGATTATCAGGTGTTATACTTTGATTCTGAAACTATTTACAATGATATTAAATCCGGTAAAAACCTTGATCATTTTATCATAAAGCTTGATGGTGGCGGAGAATGGAACCTGAATTTAAGAAGATCAGATATAATAAGTAAGGATTATAAGTTAGTGTCTATGGAAGAAGACGGACCAAAAGTCAGGTACGGAACTACTGCTATTCCCACTGTTGGTACCATTAATGGAGTACGTGGCAGTGAGGTGGCGTTGACATTCAACAATAATTTCATTTATGGTTTTTTGAAAATCGGAATGGATGAATATTATATCGAACCGGTGTATCATTTTACCGGCCAAAAGCCTGATAATGCGTTTGTATTATATAGCCCGAGAGATATCAAATCTCAAAAAATATATAAGTGTGCTTATGAAACTGTTAACGAGGAATTAGGTAGAATCAAAAATGGCACTAAGGACATAACCGGTAGCAGGATGCCTGGTCAGTGTATACAAATAAAATACAGTAATGCCTCAGACTGGTCGATGAGGGTTAAGTATGGATCAGTGACAGGAGTGGAAAACCACAACATCGGAGTCATGAATGATGTTCAGACCAATTACGATGATGAATTTGCGGATGAAATCCAGTTCAGCATGACGGAGCAATGGATCTCATCATGTTCCACATGTGATCCCTGGACGGCAAGTACCAATGCAGGCACACTATTAAATTCTTTTAAAAATTGGGGTCCGACGGGTTTCTCTTTACCACATGACCTGGCCGGACTCTGGACAAACAGGGATTTGGATGGAGACACTGTGGGCATTGCATACCTCGGAGTTTTATGTACAAATCTCAGATATCATGTATTGCAGGATTTTACCAGCAATGCTTCCTGGTTGAGAGTGCTCACCGCCCATGAAATAGGACATAATTTTAATGCCGATCACGATAATCAAGGGAGCAATACGATTATGGCTCCGGCAGTCAGTTCAGCTACTGATTGGTCCTCAGCATCCATTATGGACATTCAATTCGAATATAACGGAGCTACTTGTCTGGATAATTGTTCCGGTGGTATTCCAAATCCAATTGCTAATTTCACCTATAATATAAATTCATCATGTTTACCCGGTTCTGTACAGTACTTTGATCAATCTACTAATGCTGTTACACGCTTATGGGTTTTTCCGGGAGGTACTCCAGCCACATCAACGGCAATGAATCCGGTTGTTCAATATAATACGCTGGGAGTGTTTGGAGCTACCTTAACCGTGATTAATGCTTCGGGTAACAATTCATTAACAGTATCAAATATAGTTACTATAATAGATTTTCCATTTGTGGATTTTGTTTCTAATATTTCCGGAAGTAATGTTGATTTTACTTATACCGGATCTGTTGCTGAATCTTTCTTTTGGGAGTTTGGAGATGGTGGTGAAAGTACGGCACAGCATCCTTCTTATACCTATCAGGAAGATGGGACCTATATTGTTACCTTATCAACCACAAATGAATGCGGCACCAATTCGGCAAGTCATACTATAACAATTGCCACCGCACCAACAGCCGATTTCTTTGCCAATGTAAACTCCGGTTGTCAACCTTTTACAGTTAATTTTGTGAATAATTCATCGAACAATGCGGTTTCTTATCTTTGGACTTTACCTGGCGGTACTCCATCCACCTCTACATTAATAAACCCAACAGTTGTTTATCAGAATCCGGGTACTTACAATGTCACTTTAAAAGTCACCAATAATATCGGGACTGACACAGAATTAAAAAATAATTATATATCTGTTTCGCCTGTTCCTGTAGCATCTTTTAATTATACCGCCAGTGGACCCACTGTTAATTTTACTAATAGTTCTCAATTTGCGAATAATTATATATGGAATTTTGGTGATGGCACTACCAGTACAGCGATAAATCCTGTTCATACCTTTACATCTAACGGTACATTCAATGTTACACTTAATGCCGGTAATTCGTGTGGGTCTGTTACTTATCTTCAAGCAATCACTGTTGCCGTAGCTCCGGTAGCATCTTTTATTCCTAATAGTAATATCTCTGTCTGTGCGGGTCAAACAATAAATTTTCAAAGCACAAGTAGCTATAACCCAACCGGTTATTCATGGGTTTTTGAAGGAGGTAGCCCTTCTACTTCTAACCAGGCCAATCCAACTGTTTCCTTTGTTTCTTCCGGAGATTTCGATGTAAGTCTTACAGTTTCTAATAGTTTTGGTTCTGATGATGTTATTGCTCAGGATATGATTATTGTAAATGTTCCACCACAAGTGAGTTTTACTTATCTTGCAGATGGTCTGACAATCTCATATAATGATCAGATTGTAAATGGAAATAATCGTTTGTGGGATTTTGGAGATGGTGAAATCAGTAATGAACCAAATCCTGACCACACCTACTCTGCAGAGGGAACCTACTTAGTCACTTTACGTGCAGAGAATGAATGTGATACAGTGATTTATTCACAATCTGTGTTGGTTCAATTAACACCAACCGCCGGGTTTACATCAAGCACCACTAATATTTGTGCACCTTCAACTATTTCATACTATAATCAATCTTCACCTTCGGTTAACTCCTGGTTGTGGTCTTTTGACGGGGGAAATCCATCTACATCCACCGAACCAAATCCAGTAGTGTCTTATGAAAATCCGGGTACTTACACTGTAAGTCTTACAGTGGCAAATACCGTTGGCCAGGATGACATAGTGTTAAATAACTATATTACCGTAAATACATTACCTGAAACAGGATTTCAGGTAAATATTGATAGTGTAATTGTTGCATTAATTAATACAGGAACCAGTGCCACATCCACAAACTGGAATGTATCGGGCAATGGGTTCAATATTCAACTTGCAGGAGAAATTACCACCTTTGCAGCACCATCTAACGGAGACTATGAAATAGTGCAAACAAATTCCAATCAATGTGGTGAAATAAGTTCTGATACACAAATTGTACATATCAACATCTACCCGGAAGCATTATTTACCATCAATGGATCATTGGTGTGTGAAGGAATAACCACTGACTTTATAAATCAGTCTTCTAACGGAGATTCGTTTGAATGGAGTTTTGAAGGTGGAACACCAGAAATATCGACTGAAAAGAATCCATCAGTTTATTATACTGCATCGGGTACATATCTTGTCAGATTGATAGCCACCAGTTTATTGGGTTCTGATACTACGGAATCATTAATTATCGTAGAGAATCAACCAATATCCGGATTTGAATATAACATACAGAATAATGTTGTAGAGTTTGAATTTACCGGATCCAATACGAACTCAATAAATTGGCTTTTCGGAGATAATACATCATCTACTGAATTTAATCCTACCCATACCTATTCGACAAGTGGTGAGTACATTGTCAATCAAATTTCAGAAAATTTATGTGGAAAGGATACCACCACAGTAACCGTAAATATTGTTATTTCTTCTATTGATCAGGATAATTTATCAAAAAATATACTGATCTCTCCAAATCCAAACAATGGAATTTTTAAAGTTTTGATAAACAATCAAGGATCAAACACTTGTAAAATGACCTTAATGGATTTATTTGGTCGTGTGGTTGAAGACTTAAACCTTACCGCCAAAAATGGAGAATTTGTATACCAGTTTGATGCTTCAGCCATACCTGCTTCTACGTATTTCTTAAAAATATCAAATGCGTCAGGCGTGGCTACAAAACAAATTGTGATTCAGAAATAATATATCAATCTGTAATTTTACTCACCTTATTAAGGTATTAAAATAACATGATGGTTTATTGATAAGAAGTCGTCTTGAAATTAACATTTCAAGACGACTTCTCTTTTTTTCTTCCTATGACCGCACAAATAGGACACTCAGTTTTCTGATGACCTCGCGCAGGACAATATGCTCTGCCAAAATAGATTATCTGAAGATGAAGTTTATTCCACGACGATCTGGGAAATATTTTCTTTAAATCTGCTTCTGTTTTCACCACATTTTTACCATTACTTAAACACCATCTTTCCGCTAATCTGTAAATATGTGTATCCACCGGAAAGGCAGGTACCCCGAATGCCTGTGACATAACCACTGAGGCGGTTTTATGGCCGACACCAGGCAGACTTTCCAGTTCTTCGAAAGTATTCGGTACCTTTCCATTGTGCTTCTCTATAAGTAAATGTGATAACGAAGAAATAGATTTAGATTTTTGAGGTGACAAACCACAAGGCCTGATGATTTCTTCTATTTTACTGATTGAAAGCTGAGCCATATCAAAAGGATTGTCTGCTACCGAAAATAGTATCGGAGTAATCTGATTAACTCTTACATCAGTACATTGTGCTGAAAGAACTACAGCAATTAATAAGGTGTATGGGTCCTGATGAGCTAAAGGAATCGGCACTTCAGGATACAATAATTCCAGTTTCTCCATTACAAATTTGGCGCGTTCCTTTCTGGTCATGGGAAAGGATTAAATTTCGGAAGGGTTACGTATGAATAACACTTCATTGTCACCACTTTTCATTTTCCGTAATAATTTACCTTGAATATCCGGAGCATTTATGCCATCTTCAAGTTTCACAGCAGTCCTTATTATTCGGGCTTCATGCCAGATATTTTGTTCCTTAAAGCTGTTTAATACCTTTGCACCACCTTCCACAATAATGGAATATATCCCCATAGTAAACAGCAACCGCAGGAGTAATTTTATATCTGCAGTGTTATTGACCAAAATGTATTTTTTACTTCCTTCCGCTTTATTCATTTTTACATTTAATGTCCATGTCGGAAGGTCATCATTATAAAGTGTCAAATGCTTTTTTAATGCAAGTTGACTATCTAAAACTATCCTGACAGGATTTGATCCTTCATAATGTCTGTTGGTCAGAGAAGGATTGTCTGTATTGGCAGTATTCTTCCCTATCATGATCCCGTCAACTTCTGACCTCCATTTATGACTCAGGATGGTTGTGCTTGTATTTGATAACCATATTTGCTGATCTCTTTTTCCTATATAATTGTCAGAAGACTGGGCCCATTTTAATATTACATAGGGCATCCCTCCCAGATTAATTCTGAATTTGGTAATTATTTCAAATGCCTGATCATGGCAGAAAGATTCTACAACAAGTGCTCCGAATGATCTGAGATAAGCCATCCCTTTGCCGCTTACCTTCGGATTCGGATCGGGACATCCTATTACAAATTTCCTGAAACCATCAGCTATTAATCTGTGAGCACAAGGTGGAGTATTTCCGTAATGACAACAAGGTTCCAGGCTGATATAAACAATACAATCCTTTAATGTTGGATTTATATCATGGGGAATGCATTCAATTGCGTTGATTTCTGCATGATTTCCCCCATATTTCTCATGATATCCTTCTCCTATGATTTGATTGTCATATACAATAACACATCCCACCATTGGATTTGTTTTGGTATGTTTACCCCCTTTGAGGGCAAGTTCAAAACACCTGTCCATATATTTTTTCTCAGCAATAACAGGGGCTTCCATTATTCCGAAAGAGTTAATTTCTTGAAATAAAAATAAACATGACTTTCTTTTTAGTTATGGATGCACTGAAGATATAAATTATCTGCCATGGCAATGTTTATATTTTTTGCCACTTCCACATGGACACAAATCATTTCTTCCTGTTTTTGTTTCAGTCCTCTTAAATGTTTCAGGTTTTTCATTTCTTTTAGAAACTCCTTCGGCGGCCTCCCGAATGGCCTCTTCTTCACGGCTGGTTCTTACTTTACTCAGATCTGTTTTTTGTGACCTGGCTTCTTTCACATCCTGCTGAATCAACAATTTACCATTAAAGAGATAAGATCCTACGTCTTTATTTATTTTATTTATTAACTCTTCAAAAAGATTATATGCTTCAATTTTATATTTAACCAATGGATCTTTTTGTTCAAAAGATGCTGACTGAACAGAGTCTTTTAACTCATCCATATTCCTCAAATGTTCCTTCCAGTGATCGTCCAAAATAGCCAGGGTGATGGTCTTTTCTATATCGCGCATAATGGATGCGCCTTTTGAGTCTATTGCCACCTTAAGGTCAGCTGCTATAGGCAGGGGATTACTTCTTCCATCAGTGAAAGGAATAGCTATTCTTTTATATCTGTGGCCTTCATTTGCATATACATTTTGAATGGTTGGCAAGAGCAACTTTGTGATTTGCTCTGATTTATATCTGTATTGTGCAAGAACTGCTTCGATGGTTTGATCAATCAGGTCATCGACGGAAATATCTTTAAATGTATTCTCATCTATCTGAGGATCAAGACTAAGTGACGTCAAACAGTCAAATCTAAAGCTATCATAATTTCCCTGCTGCTTATTGTACACAACAATGTGTTCGACAGAACCAACAAACATATTGTGCAAATCCACAGATAACCTGTCACCCTGAAGTGCATTGTCTCTTTTCTTATAAATAGCTTCTCTTTGTATATTCATTACATCGTCATATTCCAACAATCTCTTCCTGATGCCAAAATTATTCTCTTCTACCTTTTTCTGAGCCCTTTCTATTGATTTTGAAACCATACTATGCTGTATCACTTCTCCTTCTTTATGGCCCATTTTATCCATTATACCTGCGATTCTTTCAGATTGGAACAATCTCATCAGATTATCTTCAAGACAAACGTAAAATTGAGATGTACCCGGGTCACCTTGTCTTCCCGCTCTACCTCTCAATTGTCTGTCAACTCTTCGGGAGTCATGTCTTTCAGTGGCAATAATGGCCAGACCGCCTGCTTTTTTAACTTCATCATTGATCTTGATATCAGTACCCCTTCCTGCCATATTGGTAGCGATGGTTACATTTCCAGATTTTCCTGCTTCAGAAACTATTTCCGCTTCTCTCTGATGTTGTTTTGCATTTAATACGTTATGCCTGATACCTCTCAGATTCAACATCCGGCTTAGTAGTTCAGAAATTTCCACTGAAGTGGTGCCTACAAGAACCGGTCTTCCTTTAGAAGTTAATATTCCGATTTCTTCAATCACCGCATTAAATTTCTCTCTACCCGTTTTATAGACAAGGTCGTCTCTGTCCTGACGCACTACAGGCTTGTTTGTAGGAATTACTACTACATCAAGTTTATAGATTTGCCAGAATTCACTTGCTTCAGTCTCGGCAGTACCAGTCATACCAGCTAATTTGTGGTACATTCTGAAGTAATTTTGCAATGTAACAGTGGCATAAGTTTGAGTAATATCACCCACTTTGACGCCTTCTTTGGCTTCAAGTGCCTGATGTAGACCATCCGAGTATCTTCTCCCTTCCATCATACGACCGGTCTGCTCATCCACGATTTTAACCTGTTCATCAATAACCACATATTCCTGATCCTTATCAAATAAAGTATATGCTTTAAGCAACTGACTACTGGCATGCAATCTCCTTGATTTTATTGAATAATCCTGAATCATAGCTTCTTTTTCTTCGGCAAGTTTGATTCCTTCATTGATTTCTCTACTGGATAATTCCTGTATTTGCTGAGTAATATCAGGAAGTACAAACAAATTTGGATCATTTTCACCTTTTGAAAGATATTCAACACCCTTTTCAGTCAATTCTACTGATCTGTTTTTTTCATCAATTGTAAAATATAAGGGTTCATCGGCCAGGTGCATATTTTTGTTTTGCTCCTGCATGTAATAATTTTCAGTTTTTTGTAAAATAACTTTAACGCCGTCTTCACTTAGAAATTTAATCAAAGGTCTGTATTTTGGTAAAGCCCTGTAAACTCTAAAGAGCGATAAGCCACCTTCTCCGGTGTTCACTCCTGTATTTCCTTCTTTTATTAATTTTTTAGCTTCAGCGAGTAATTCTGTTGACAGTTGTCGCTGTACATTAAAAAGTTTTTCAATTTTTGGATTGAGTTCGATGTACTCCTGTTCATCCAGACCCTGAGGTACCGGGCCGGAAATAATCAGCGGTGTTCTGGCATCATCTATTAAAACTGAATCAACCTCATCCACCATAGCATAATGATGTCTACGCTGCACCAACTCATCTATATCACGAACCATATTATCTCTCAGATAATCAAATCCAAACTCATTATTTGTACCGTAAGTGATGTCACAACGATATGCTGCAATTCTCTCAGAAGAATGTGGTCTGTACTTGTCAATACAGTCGATGGTTTGTAAAAGGAACTGAAAAATCGGACCCACCCATTCACTATCTCTTTTGGCAAGATAATCATTGACAGTAATGACATGAACCCCCTTCCCAGATAAACCATTGAGGTACGCAGGGAGTGTAGCCACCAAAGTTTTTCCCTCACCGGTACCCATTTCTGCTATTTTGCCTTCATGAAGCACCATTCCACCGATTAGCTGTACGTCATAATGTAGCATATTCCAGGTAACATCACCACCTGCAGCTTTCCAGCTGTTTTTCCAAATGGCATTATCACCCTGAATCGTAACATAATCTCTATTTACAGCAAGATCCCGATCATGATCGGTCGCTGTTACTGTCAAAGTTTCATTATCTTTAAATCTTCTTGAGGTTTCTTTGACTACAGCAAATGCTTCCGGAAGAATCTCTTTAAGAGCAATTTCAAGATATTTGTTTCGTTCATTTTGAATTTTATCAATCTCATTAAAAATTTCTTCCTTACTGATAAAGTCATTTTCTTCACCCGCACTTTCTGTGAGTGCCAGAATATCTTGATCTATCTCAGCCAGACTGTTTTTAATTCTTTCTTTAAATTCAATGGTTTTATTTCTAAGTTCGTCATTACTCAATGTTTGATATTCTATATAATGAGCATTTATCTGTGCTACAATTTCGGAATATCCCTTAACATCTCTGTCATATTTGGAACCAAATATATTTTTTAAAAAATTAAACATGAATATTTTATTTTTGTATGTATTTGTGTCTAAACCTTTACAAGCTGATCAGAATTGATAGTTGGTGCAAAGATATTAAATATTTGAAAGTTATATGCATCTCCAAAACTATACCACACAGACGGAAGAGACAAAATGACATATTCTTCACATGTTTGGTTAAATTTAAAACAACAATTGTCAGGCATTAATGATTATATTGTGTGAATTGATAGAACAATCAGTATTTTAAGTCCAATTAAAGGATAAATTGTGAATTTGCCCGTATATTAGCTGTCAGAATTTATTATGGTGAAACTTATTATTTTTCTTAGCCTGATACTAACATCTGTTAATTTTTTGAAAGCACAGATACCATTTACTTGTAAAGGGCAGTATTTTTTAAGCCTGACAAAAAGTGGCAGCAAAAGTTCGGGTTTATATGTAGTGAAAATTTCAAAGAATGGCCAAAACATTTATCTTGATACTATTTCATCCGGTTTGGGCTTAGTTTTGAATGGCATGGGTTATCGGATAACGGACAATCTGATATACGGTGTGGATCCATCTACAGGTAAATTAAGAAAGGTTGGGAGTGATGGAGTTGTGGTCGATCTTGGTGTCCCGCTTGGATTGCCAACAGGACCATCTTATTATGCCGGAGATGTGACCCCTGATGGAAAATATCTGCTTTTAATTGGTTTGGGAGGAACCCCTCAAATCGTCAAAGTTGACCTGGATGATCCCCAATACAGGTGTACATTTGTTCCAATGCAATCTAAAAATGTATCGATAGTAGATATTGCTTTTGACCCGTTCACCGGTATACTTTATGGACATGATTACCTCAACAGGAGACTGGTTATTGTAAATCCGGAAACAGGAGCAGTAAATATCAACTTTGTCCGTCAGAATCAGGTAGATCAGTTGGGTGCGCTGTTTTTTGATTCTTTTGGCAATTTATATGGATATGGAGCTTATGATACTTACACACAGGACAAATTTGTTTCTATTAACAAATCAACGGGCGAGATGTCACTTATTTCCACAGGCCCTTTGTCAGTTGGTCAGGATGGTTGTGCGTGTCCTTATACGCTGGAACTTCAGAAAATTGTTGAACCGGAAATTACTTATCCCTGTACAGAAGTAGTTTATTCGTTCATAGTCAGTAACGGATCAGGAGCTACCAGAAGCGGAATAAATCTGACAGATACAATGCCAAAAGGACTAAGCCCCAAAAAAGTAATTTTTAATCCTTTTGGAGGTAATGTACTCATAAATAACAACTTACTGGTCATGTCAGAAATGATAGTACCTCCGGGTATCGATACCATCAGAATATTGGCAGAGACAGATCCTGACGCACTTGGTTTATATAAGAATCAGGCTATACTTTCAGGGTTGCCTCCTGCACTTGGAAGTTTTACATTGTCAGATGATCCTGCCACCTTTGTCGAGAAAGATAGCACGGAGTTATTGATTTTACCCTGGGACTTGTCGTTTCTGGAAGAGGAATATAATACCTGTATAGGCGATTCAGTGTTTGTGGATGCTACCTTATATGGATTAAAATATTTGTGGTCAGACGGAGATACTCTTTCCGGAAAATGGCTACCTTCTCCCGGCTTGTATTCCCTAAATGTAAAATCACTTTGTGATGAAAAGATGATTGATATACACGTTAAAAATGATCTGCTGACTCTTAATATTATTGAAGACACAATATTTACCGATTTGGGTAATGAAATTATTTTAAAAAGCGAGTACAGCAATATCAATGATCATGTGATTTTCTTTTGGATGACCACAAACAATCCTGATGTTGACTGCTCGGATTGTCAGAATACCATGGTGGTACCTCTTTATGATGGATATTATTATTTGCAAATGATAAATGAGGATGGATGTGTGGTGGAAGACCGTGTTTATGTCAGGGTCAATAAAGACCGTTCAGTCTATTATCCCAATGTTATATCAGCAAATGGAGATCATAACAATGATATTTTTATGCTTTCGGGTAATGCATTATCTTCTAACGGCAGATACATAAGGGTGTATGATCGGTGGGGCAATCTGGTGTACCAAACGGGTGCATTTGAATTAAATCAGATAGAATATGGATGGGATGGTACCTTTAATGGTATCCCTTTGGTCAATGGCGTTTTCACCTGGGTATCTGAATTGGAATATATAGACGGCTTTCACCAGATACTTAAAGGAAATGTTACTGTTATCAAATAAAATAATAAAACCCCAAATTATATATTTACCTGATAAATGTAGTATATTTTTAACTATATGTCTAACTTTTTTCATTTCAGCCTGTGATGTCCGTGATTCCGGGAAAGTGGATCAGACTCCTTTGACAATCACTAAAGAAATGGCTGAAAATCTCTCCTTACTTCCTTTGAAATGTATTCAAAAGGAATTTCCCAATAAACTCAATCAGTCTCTGGGTGACTCATCCGAAATGGGTACTCCCAAAGAGTTGCACCCGGCATACTATGGATGTTACGATTGGCATTCTTCGGTGCATGGTCACTGGATGCTTGTTAAATTATTGAAGCTGTATCCTGATTTAAAGCATGAAAATGACATAAGAAACAAACTAAGAGAAAATATCTCAAAGACAAACATTCAGATTGAGGTAAATTATTTTTTGCGCAAGAGTGAAAAATCATATGAAAGGACCTATGGATGGGCATGGTTACTTAAGTTGCATGAAGAATTATATACATGGGATGACTCCATGGCTGTCACTTTATTATCAAACCTGAAGCCATTGACTGATCTTATTGTAAACCGATACACAGAATTTCTTCCTAAACTTAATTATCCCATCAGGTCAGGCGAACATCCAAATACATGTTTTGGGCTTGCTTTGGCATATGATTACGCAAAGACTGTTAAAAATGATACATTCACCCGCCTGATTGTCAACAGATCCCGTTACTTTTTTTTAAATGATATAAATTGTCCTGTGAGTTGGGAACCAGGTGGATTTGATTTCCTGTCTCCATGTCTTCAGGAGGCGGATCTTATGGCAAGAATACTGGATGGAGAGGAATTTAAAAAATGGCTGGATAAATTTTTACCTGAAATAAACAAGCATAATTATGTTTTAGCAAAGGCCGATGTTTCGGATCGAACCGATGGTAAACTTGTGCATCTGGATGGGGTTAATTTTTGCAGGGCATGGTCACTGTACTCTATTTCTAAGACAATCCCGGAATATGGTCACCTCATTAAAATTGCTAATGATCACGT
This sequence comes from Saprospiraceae bacterium, assembly GCA_014379665.1. GTDB lineage: Bacteria > Bacteroidota > Bacteroidia > Chitinophagales > Saprospiraceae > OLB9. The sequence continues at coordinate 15,253 of JACMLK010000204.1, forward strand.
AAATGCATCGCTGCCTCAAATTATTGATGGTGGTTATGAAGGGGAACACTGGCTTGCTTCTTTTGCAGTCTATGCTTTAAGTCATGAATAAATGGTTGAAAGATATTGGCCCCGGTGTATTGGTTACCGCTGCTTTTATTGGGCCAGGTACGGTCACTGTGTGTTTATTGGCGGGAAATAAATATCTGTTTGCATTATTGTGGTCCATATTATTTGCAACTTTTGGAACGATAGTGCTCCAACAAATGTCTGCTAGACTTGGATTGATTTCAGGCGCCGGATTAAGCGAAGCTATCAGAAATCATATTACATCCAGCTGGTCACGATATATGTCGACGGCTTTGATTATAACAGCCATTTTGCTAGGTAATGCGGCTTATGAAGCGGGAAATATCAGTGGTACACTTATTGGTATGAAAATGATCATTGGGGACACTTATCTAAATGATTTTGTATTAAATTCAATCATTTATTTAATGGTGTTTTTGCTGCTTTACTTTGGTACTTACAAATTATTGGAAAAGTTTTTTATTGGAATAGTAGGTATCATGAGTATATCATTCATAGCAGCTGCAGCAGTTTCCGAACCATCATTTATGGGCATAATCAAGGGATTATTTATACCTGCCATTCCTGCAGGTAGCATGATGGAAGTAGTGGCTTTGGTTGGAACCACAATAGTTCCATACAATCTTTTTCTGCATTCAGCTATAATAAAAGAAAAATGGACTGATGTAAATGATATGGGTAAATTAAAAAAAGATACTGTAATCGCTATTTTGATTGGGGGACTGATATCAATCTGTATTTTAATTACCGGAGCATCTACCTATGGTCATGAAATGCAAGCCATATCAAATTTATCGATCTCTTTCGAAACTGTTTATGGTCAGACTGGAAAGTATTTATTTGGCTTTGGAATTTTTGCAGCAGGGTTCACTTCTGCAATCACTGCCCCCCTGGCCGCGGGATTGGTTGCCTGCGGTTTATTCGGGTGGAATATAAAGGCTTCAGGAAAAGAGTTTAGGTTGATCTGGATAGCGGTACTTTCTGCTGGATTTATCTTTGCATCTATTGGCTATAAGCCAATAGAAATTATTAAGTTAGCCCAATTTTCAAATGGTTTGTTATTACCTTTTATTGCCTGTTTCCTTATTTGGGCAGTCAATCAACCAGCCATCATGGGAAAATATGTTAATACTGCATTACAGAATATTTTGGGTTTTTTAGTCTTATTGGTTACTATTATACTCGGTCTGAAAGGGATAGTAACATTATTTTAAAATATGGATATAAACTTATTGCCCATGAAAAGTATCCACATAAATTGTGACATGGCAGAATCTTATGGAATGCTGAAAACCGGAGATGATCTGTCTATTTTACCATTCGTTGATGCAGTAAATATTGCATGTGGATTTCATGGAGGAGATCCCCTAACGATTGAAACAACCTTAAGACATTCCATTATAAAGGGCAAACAAATTGGAGCACACCCTTCTTTTCCGGATCTGATGGGTTTCGGAAGACGTGATATGCTCATTGATCATAAGGAGTTGGCAGCAATTTTGAGGTACCAGATCTGTGCTGTGAAGGCATTAACTGAAAACCTTGGAGGTCATCTTCATCATGTAAAAGCTCATGGTGCTTTGTATAATAAAGCTGTAACTGATGCTCAGATAGCCGGCATTTTTGTCCGGGTAGTTGCCGAGATTGATCCTGATTTGATCATATTTGCGCCATACGGATCTGAAATGGCAAAATGTGCTATAAGTAAAGGAATTAAAGTAATGAATGAAAGTTTTGGAGACCGGAAGTATGGTTTATCGGGTCATTTGGTAGATCGTAATC
>JACMLK010000205.1 GCA_014379665.1 Saprospiraceae bacterium
ATTTTCTCATTTTAAATGTATAAGATTTTGTGTCTGCATTGATTTGGCTATTTTTAAAATCTGAAGTGGTAAAGAAATAAAGTCCTTCACTATTATAAGATAATATTCCTTGTTTATCATTTGGGAATACTTTTAATGAACTACCAATAAATTCAAATAGGGCATTTTTATTTAAATTCACCAATGCTGAATTAGTCACTTTAATCTTATTCCCATCCTGGTCAATGTAATCAGCCAGAATCTCATTTATGCCATTTTCTATGATCTGGTCACAGTTGTAAATACCAAATTCTAAAATACTAAATGTTCTATATATTTTATTTAAGTTTCTATTTGTAGTTATAATGGATTTAAGTCGATTTTCTTCTATCTCCTTCTCCTTTCGTTTATTCATATATATTTTCATAGCTGCGGTATAGTCGTCTCCTTCATATACCGGCCTTACTTTATATGAGACTTTTCTTTGTCCGGATGTAAATATGAGATTGTATAGACCCTCAGAATCGGTCTCTTGTAATTTTACTTTATCCCATTCCAAATCGCCATCTTTAGGATTATATTTAGTTTCGCTTTGATCAACTTCAAATTTAGTGTTCTTAAAAATTTTTAACTCTGGTAAAAAGTCCACATAAGGAATACTTACTGTTATAATCGGCCTTTGAGGATTGGCTTTAATAGGTTCCTTTAATTCATCTTCAGAAGATATATTTTTTTGAGCATTATTAAGTTTAGATGAGACGGGAAGATTTGTAACTTTATTCTCAATTTTACTTTTTCCTATTGGTATCCATAACCTTTTTATGGTATCCATAAAGTATAGATTGTGTTTTTCGTCATCATTTTTGGAGATTAAATGGATGGAAGGTCTATTGTTTGGGTTTATGAATACTTCACTATTATTATAGAGGGCATTTATTTCGCACATGGCGGAAGATTCGAAAGTATATGTACTGCCTAACGTATCATATTGCATAGGTATACCTGCCACGAAGAAATCAAACGGATCCTGAAATTCGCGAAAAAAGATATCAACATTACCTTTAATCATATTGCCATCAGCATCAACAAATGCATCAGGTGGAAAAATAATGTATGATCCGGACTGCACTTCTAACTTTTTACCTTTTTCAGCTTCAACTTTGAAAGTCTCAAAAGGCACATCTACATTTTTAATTGGCTTTAAAATGAATGGAGGCGCTATGATTTCATCACTAATAACATTTTTTTCTTTTTTGGAACAAGCTGTTATTATTACTAAAAGTAATATTGGAAAAAATATTCGGATGTTCATGTTTCAATTGTTTAAAATAAAAACGGCATAACAAAATAAAAATTATAAACTAATTTCTTAAACTTCATTCATTGGTTATTCCTGATGGTTGCCGTTTGCAACTGTATTCCTATATTTTGAAAATTTGCTCTATATTAATAGCCATTTTTATAATTCTGTGCTTTTCGAATTACAAATTCTAAATGTATGGGATCGAAGTTAGAAACTTCGACCATCGGGAGGCCAACCCTGACATTGTTCTAACATTGGATCATTGGAATTTGCAATCGATACTAATCATTGATACATTACATTTTTTTTGTATAATTCAATTTGTTATACACGCATTGCGAAGCCACGGCAACGCTGCGACGTAGGTTAACCTACGCCGAGCAGAGTAAAAAAATAAAATTTACTGATCGTACTCACGTTAAATTATTCTATTTTTGCAGTTCTAAAAAATTTGGAGTGAAAAAGAGCACGGCAGTTATGCTTACAATTCTGATGGTTTTAATCATAGATCAGGTATTAAAAGTGTATATTAAAACGAACATTCTGTATGGAGACGGGTTTGACATCCTGGGTCTTTCGTGGGCTAAAATACATTTTATAGAGAATGACGGTATGGCTTTCGGTTTAAGTTTTGGAGGAATTACCGGTAAATATTTCCTGAGCATTTTCAGAATACTGATGGTGATCTTTTTGTTTTACATCATGAAAAATCTTCTGAAACATAATGAAACTTATGGATTACTGATCAGTTTTAGCCTGGTTATTGCCGGAGCTGTTGGTAATATCCTTGATTGCGCATTTTACGGATTGATATTTTCAGAATCATTTTTTCATGGCGGGCTTGCTACCATGTTCCCCCCGGAAGGCGGGTATGGCGGTTTCCTGACAGGTAAAGTGGTGGATATGCTTTACTTTCCCATGATAGATACGGTGTTGCCCGAATGGGTACCTATTTGGGGTGGTGAACGATTTGAATTTTTCAGACCGGTCTTTAATATTGCAGATTCATCTATTACTGTAGGTGTGGCTTCTATTCTGATTTTTCACCGACGGTTTTTCAGTTCGGAAACCAAAGTAAACGAAAAGGAAGTTGTGGCGGACATCTCCGAAGATAATAAAAACGAAAACAGTTTATAGAAGTTCAAAAGTTGAAAGTTGAAAGTTGAAAGTTGAAAGTTCAAAAGTTGAAAGTTCAAAGTTCAAAAGTTGAAAGTTGAAAGTTCAAAAGTTGAAAGTTGAAAGTTTAAAAATTCAGTTATTTCTGAATGTTAGACTTTCTGATCGTACTTTTCTGAACATCCACATCATATACATCCGGATAGAGATAATGTCCTTTATCTTCTTTTGACTTTTCCTGTTCTACAATGATGCGGTGTTTCTGAGCAAATTTGTCTTTTCGGACACCAGTCACCTGCCAGGATATTTTAACCCCGGCGTTACCTCCCGAGATGGTAAATGCATTATTTCGGATTTCATCTTTAATAAATACCGGCGCAAAAACTCCGATAGACGTCAGAGAATATCTGAAATCCATATTTAAAGCTTCAAAATAATCAGGAAGTTTCACTTCGGCTTCACCTTTTTCATTGAGCAGGACAGTGCCATTGTACATATTCATCATGTCGGGTGATTCTACTACGGAATGGTTAAGATATTTGTTTTCAGGATCCAACGGATGGTCAATCTTAAAGGTGCTGGATCCTTTGGCAATATTTCCCAATACATTCAGGTCCTGGGTCATATGGACTCTTCCTCTGAAGTATCCTGCATAACCTACCGTATTGGAATCATCATTGTCCCCATATATGGCTTCGCCTGTTGAAACCTTGCCATATACAGCGGTTCCTTTTTTGTTGGAACCAAACACACTGATGGAATTATCCCCGTCTGTCGTAGCTGTTAAAGCATAACCATCCTCCGTCTCATTGACAGCCCTTATCGCTGCCTGTGTGATAGACACTGCAGTACTGATTCCAACGACACCACTACCTTTTTTGGAAGAGCCCGTCACTCCATCTCCATCCACGGCTATACCGAAGACACCGGAACCTGCATCCGTTTCCCCTTTCACCCCTATTCCTGTCGGAGTAGCGGACAATGTGCCCACGACCTTACCAAAAACGCCAATTTCTTCTGATGTACCGGATATGGCTATACCCTCACTAACGCCTCCTCCTGTATGTACCGCACTTATGGCAGGTTTGTCAATGACTGTACTTCTTGCTTTAATATTTCCGTTGACATCGAGTTTTGCCGCTGCAGGAGCAACCCCTATACCTACATTGCCATCGGCTTCATAAACTGTGGATTTGGTGATAGTGTTGGGAGCTGTCCATTTGGTCAAAAAATTCGGATCGTGGGTTCCCGTACTGATGACAGTTCCCATCGATCCGGCAGCCGAAATAGTTATATCGTCCGAAAATGCGTTTCCTGTAATCGTGATACCGCTTCCGGCATTGATGACTTTTGCCGGGGTGTACTCCCATGATCCTCCAAACTGCGTATTGACCAACTTGAGCACTGAATACAAGGGAACTCCGGCTGTACTCAAATCAAATGAACGGATGGTTCCGTCCTGAATATGATCTGATGTAACTTTATCAAAACCGATATTTGGATTGGGGTAAGTGCCGGTCAGGTCTCCACCCGCATTGGATCCATTCTGAATAAAATTTGATGTATTGGGTATTACCCCATTAGCAATATCAACACCCTGAATGGTACCATCCAGAATATTGGTACTATTCACTTTCCCTGTTCCGATTGTCGGATTGGGATAAGTTCCTGTCAGGTCGCCGCCGGCATTGGATCCATTCTGTATAAAATTTGATGTATTAGGTATTACCCCGTTGGCTATATCAATAGCCTGAATGGAATTGTCTATGATATGTATACTGTTTACTTTTCCCGCGCCAATCGTCGGATTGGGATAGGTACCGGTAAGGTCTCCGCCGGCATTGGTACCGATCTGTATAAAATTTGATGTATTTGGTATTACTCCGTTAGCTATATCAATGGCCTGAATACTTCCGTCTTCTATGTATCCGCTGTTCACGGCATCATCGGCAAGACTTATAGTTGCATTTGGTCCTGTGGGATTATTTATGGTAATAGTACCATCCAGATTCTGAACGCCCTGGATACCTGTTCCACCTGTTCCTGTGGCAGATATGGTGATCTGTCCGTTACTGGTATTGATGATGGCTCCCGACCCTGCTACCAGGCTGACCTGGCCTTGCTGACCATTTAATTGGGTGACAACACCACCGGCTCCCGGCGACAATGCTTCTGCTACATCCGCATGTGCGGCACGTAAAGCATAAGGGACAGCGGTGAGGGCTGTGCGTGGTACTAATTCCAGTCCAAAGTCAACGCTGACACCCAGAAAATAGGCCCTGTCAAAAGACAAAGCAGGAGGTAAAGGATTAACGGTTCCTATGATCACATTAAATATGCCTTTGATAACGGGCACGGTATGGGTTTCGGTATAAATGGGTAAATTTCCGGAAAGGGTCTCATACAGTTTTAAAGTAATACTGCGGTTACCGTCCGGGAGCAAATTGCCATTGGTATCAGTCAGCACCCCCTGATAACTGATCGTGCGTGGTATCTGAGCGTCCAATGATATGGAAACACAAATGATCAAAATGATCAGGACAAATTTGTGTAAGGCTTTCATAAAATTTAATTTTAATGTTATTTATTCTTTAATGTTAAATGAAGTGATTATTTCACCACTATTATCTTTTTTGCAATTGACCTGCCATCTGTTGTCAGGCTAATGAAATATTCACCTGTCGGAAAATCTGAGACATCCACATGGTATATGTTTTCACCTATGGATGTTTCTCCATTATAAATGACTCCTGCTTTCTGACCATTGATATTTTGTATTTCTAATAAAATATGTACTTTTTCTTTGGATCGAATCTGAATTTTCCCCTCATAAGAAGCAGGATTTGGGAATATGGTAAACTGATCAATGCCAGCTACCGGATTTTCTGTCCGTGTATTTTGACCGTTGTTATATGTTGCCACATACCAGAACCCCTGATGAGCGATCACTGAGCCATTTTGCACCACATTAATGACCGGTTGACCAACTGACCCTTTTAAAGAGATGCTGCTATTGGACATGTCTGACCCGCCACCGGATATCAGTGAATTGTCTATTTTTAGGTTTTGAGCGTATACGGTTTTAAGTGTCATTAGTACAATGACAAAAATAAAATACAAGGATTTCATTTGAGTAAAATTTATGGATGAGACTACAAATATAAGATATTTAATTTAGAAATGCAACAGGGGGTAAATTTCTTACTTTTTAACCCATATACATTTTAAGCAATGCTTATCATAAAAAATGGCAGCACCACAAAAATGATACTGCCTTCGGATATGAAAAAAATAATAAAAAGTGCCATTATTTTCAATACCAGTAATTGTTTGAATAAAAATCCTTCGGGCTTCGATTCTGAGCAAAAATGGCAAAAGAAGGAAAAGATTTTATGATTCGGGTTTTCGATTTCAAAAAAAATTATTTTGATTCAATCATTATACAGAGATAAGATGTAAAGGGAAAGTGACCCTTTTCAGGATTATTTATTTAAAAAATATTAATTGTTTTATATTGCAGGTCAATAGTTGCACCAAATGAGATCAGGCAGTTTTTATTTTTTGGTATTTTTATATCTTACCAGTGTAGTGTCCTGTAATCATGAGGACACCTCGTGTCATGTACTAAAAAACATATTGCTGTTAAAAGAAAAACAGGACTTCACCAATCTCAAATACTACCTTATGTTTAAGGTAGATAAGACTACCTTAAATGAACCTGTAGCTACTATTGTTCTTCTGGAAAAAAAACTTATGGGTTTGGATCAGGACGTGCAGTTTAATCAAAATTATCGATCGCTTGACCTTCTGATTGCTGCACTCTCAATTGTAGAAGATGAAAAACAAGTAGCTTCAGCAGATGCATTTTCTACCTATCTGGAACATGATGATCAAATACTGAAAAACGATGTGATTACTGGGTATATTTCATCTATAATTTCAGAACCGTTTGACAAAATCAAGGCGAATACTACATATCTACATGAATACAAAGATAAATGTCTTCATAACCAGGTAAATGATCCGTGGCTCCGTAGATATTTCAAATTGCAGGGCAATGTATTAAGACTTAATGAAATAAGTGCGGAAGCCGACTTTGAATATGCCAAAATTTATGCTTCAGCTACACTCAGTGAGGTGATAAATGAGGACTACATGCCCGATTGTCCATCAACGGCTTCTCGCCTGGGTTTTAAGATAATTATGAGTAAAATCAATTCATCGGATACGTTGTATTTGTATGCGTATTTTAATCTGGTTTTAAATTTACAAAAAAGCCGGTATCTGAATGAAAAATATAAGTCTATCAGATATCTAAATCTAATGGTGGACGGAAAACCTTTTCCACCTTCATTTTACGATTTTATCCCTACACAGGATTGCGCATACCATTATTTTTCGAATGTTTATTTTTATGATTATCTTGGAAATAAAGATGAAGTATTAAACTATTTAAACTTGATTCATTATCATACTGAGCCTGATGATTGTAGTTATTTCAGACAATTGGCTGTTAAAGAATTTATCAATTATTATAATCAAAACGGATCACAAGACGATGCACTTGAGCTATTGAGAAAATCGGGTCAATCGTCCGTTTGTAATCCCCTGATTCACCGAAAGGATATTAAAGTTCAAAGCGCCATTAATGCTTTAAATATTTATATGGAAAGGTGTGAAAACGGATCAGGTGAATTTTGCCGGTTAGCGGATTCTGTAGCTGTAGCACTAAATAATCACATGGATGAAGTAACCTTTGACCATATGCATTACTCAGATTATGCCGCCACATTTGCCATCAAAAGATTACAAATATTGTCCAGCCGCGCGATGGCTGATAAAACTGATCTGGATGAACTCATAGAAATATTCCAGACCGGTAAGGCCAGACAACTCATGATTCATCATGAGTTGCATAAAAACAATATGGTTTCCGCAGATACATTGAATGCTTTGAAAAAATTTGAACAGGAAATCAATAATATCAGTAGCAAAATAAATGCAGATAAATCTGACCTTGTCATCGGTCATAAACTACACCATGATTTACTTATCAAATATGAGCAAAAAAGAGATTATCAAAATTCCATTAAAATCATACACCATAAATCATTGTCATTTCCAAGTACCAATGGAAAAACGTTGCAACACAAACTCAAAAGTAATCGTGCTCAATTAATCGACATCATGCATAATGACCAACATTTATTTGTGTTGCATGTAAGGCAGGATACCTTTCAATTGATAAAAACGGATCTGACACAGGAATTGAAGGACAGTCTCAATGAATATAAGGCTCTGATCAAAAATCAGTATTCGGACCTTAACCGGATAACTAAGTGCGGGCGATTTCTTTATTTAAATTTATTTAAAGATTTGATCACAGAAAAGTATCCCCATATTTATTTTTCTCCAACCGGCATATTTTCGGATTTTCCTTTAGAAACTCTGGTCACTCCTGATGGAAAAAACATAGTGGATAAATTTACGACCAGATATTTATTCAACATGTCCATGATAGGGGATCAAAGAGATTCTGTGACATTTTCGGATATCAGTATGATGTCCTACACGGATCAGACGACCCTCACCCAAAGAATCCTGCCATATGCAGAATTAATTTTTGCAGCGCAGGAGAGTAACGCCATTTCGATTTTATACCCCGGACACAGGATACGAAGCGGATTTCAATGCAATCGTGAGTCGCTGGGAAAGGCAATAACTTCAGACATCGTTCATATATCTACTCATGCGGTATCAGACCCTTCCAATCCGCTTAACAATTATCTGATTCTGAGAAATGGCAAAAAAGAAGACCGCTTTTATGGTTTTGAATTTGCTAAAATGGACATTAAAGCCAAATTGGTTGTACTTAATGGTTGTGAGACACAAATTGGGCCTGAATTCAAAGGCGAAGGCACATTTTCACTGGCGCGAAATCTTGTTGATAAAGGCATACCCAATGTCATTTGCACCAAATGGAAGATCAACGATCAAAGTGCGTATTTGCTGATGAAGTCATTTTATACCAATCTAAAGCAACGGCAAGGTGTCGAAAAGGCTCTGCAACATGCCATTCTTTATTTAAAAGAACAGCCTAATTTCAGACATCCTTATTTTTGGGGAGGATATGGGTTGTTTTGATCAGTGCTTTTTTGGAATCGCTTCTTCCCAAAGTCTGATTTTCTCCCGCCGAATCTTCAAGTGAGAATTTAAGTGAAATGTCACATAGTCTTCCTGTTTATTGAATTTATGAGTAACAATTAATTCATTTGTACTATCTTTCTCTATAAAATTTTTATAGGAATTAAGATATCTGTAATTGGCATTTTTTATTACCACCCCTACATCTATCGACGAATCCTTTTTAAAATGGTTTACAATCCAGCTTTGTCTAATATTTGCAAATCTTTCATGATTTATATCGCATAAACAATCATGATCCCGGCATGGCTCCTGTAAACAAAACAGGTAGGTAAGACATAAATGTTTTGTGTCCAAATCCAGTACTCTTGGGGAAAAATAATGACAACCCCCGGTAAAAATCAGGATACCAATTAAAACTGATTTATTTAATTTTTTTAGCATATGGCAAATCGTTGGCAACTATCAAATCACTTAATTTATATTTATATATCATTTTCCCAGAATCATTTCCCATGATATTACCCACATCATCCATAAGTTCCCCGGAATGCAGAATAAATTTCTCTGATGTCAAATTAGCGGGATTGTCATCATCAGCCAGGTATAAGGTGTGTCCAATTTCATGACTATAAGCAAGCTCATTATTCTGATACAATTCTGAAATATATATTATGGGAAAAGGAATGCTATCGTCAAAAATATTGCCAACGGTCCTACAACAAATTGTGCCTGCTGTTGATCCCGTGTTGCTTATGACACTTTCAATTTTTATTAATATGTTTTTTATTCCGCTAGTACTGTCAGCACGACTTAGTGGATTGTTGTAAATGACAAAATTATAATTTATAAAATTATCTTCTAAAATAGCAAATGCGTTAAACAAAGCTCTTAATATATTTGAATCAAAATAAGTACCAACATATGGTCTGATATTAATTGTAATTGGTTGCTGTATTATATATTCTTTCTTAGAATTGTCAATTATAAAATCTTGAGTCAGACAATACGATGAATCCAGGGGTGGGGAATCTAAATTGTCCCTTAATCTGTATGTCGGAGGTGAATTGTTAGGCAAGACTTCAACCACATTTGACAGAATTACCGGTCTTTCGTCACCAGGATCCGGGTCCGGGACGACTACCACTTTATGGCAGCAAGCTGTTAACAAAGAAATAATAATAATGGTGCTACAATAAAATTTTAAAGATTTCATTGTCCCAGATGTCTATGCTGCAAACTCATGCTTTCAATGACTTTTTTGTTATCTTGTGACGTACTATAATCAATATACCAGGGTTCAGGAAATGATGCAGTCAGAATATCAAGCAAAGCATTGGTGGCATTATCGTCTTTTTTCGAATAAAATTCCTGAGTCACATAAGGAAGGCTTGTAGTTCTGTCTTCAAAGATTATTTTATAACGATATAGCTGGTCGTTCACCCCAGTTTTATCGACGTAGTGGTATTTGGTATGTGAGGGCGCTCCATCGTTTTCGTGGTCATAAAAATACTTTAACTGAATATTCCCAAATTTATTCAAGGCATTAACTATGGTGCGTGTATTAAGTGATACGGGTCGAATACGGTTGTCTTTTGTCAGTGAATCCGCATATATTAATTCATCCTGCATTTTTAATTTAAAAAATACCCAATCATTTTTAATAATATTGTAAGAAGTATTAAGCGCAGATTTTTTAAAAAGGAAACTTGCCTTAGCTCCTTGAGTATTATTACTTTGCATCACATCCTGATAAAAAGTAATTACGCCAGTAGGGTTATTGTTATTCAGTAATTCAACTCTTCCTAATAAATAATTATAACCTACCCCATCGATGACAACAGGTATAGATTTTTTGGTACAACATGAGCTTACAAAAAACATTACAGCTACAATAAGAAATAAGTTTAGGTTTTTCATTTTCTTTTTGATTTTAATTTTTAATATTAAGTATTCGTTTAACACAAAAGGTTACCCTTTTTTCGTTTTATTTTTTATATTATCGTACAGAGATTGGTAATGGTTATCTACTCCGTCATATACGGCATCAATCTTCCTGATGGCTTCTTGTTCGTCCCCTTTTTGAATCAGCCAGATGATTTCAAGGTAAGTTACCCTGTCTTTCAGCGAGGGAACAGACTTTAACACATCTAAATACTGACTTGATTTTGCTGTATTTTTTTCTTTAATATACATTTCAGTAAGCCAGTATTTCAGCATGACAGAGTCCGGAAAGGTTGATATTTCATTCTCAAGCACAGTTATAGCTTCATGCTGATGACCTGTAAGATAATCACTGATGATGAGCTGGAGTTTGTCTTCACCCCCTCTTTCGACCGGCCATACCGGTTCTTCATATATCTGAGCAAACAGTGTATTATCCTGCTGAATGTCATGTGTTGTTTTTTGTGTCCACCAAATAATAACAGAAAACATTACCAATATTAGCGCCAAAAGTATCCACCATTTTTTGTAGTGAAGAAATATATTTCCTTTATTTGAAGTTACTTTTGATAAGTGACCGAGAATCTCGTCTTCGATAATGGCAGAAGCCACTACTCTTGCCAACCGGTATTTTTCAACTTCCTGACGAAACTTATCATCCGATTTGAGTCTGTTTTCAAAAAGGATTTGCTCTTCCAAGTTCAGTGCATTGTCTGTATATTTTTCAATCAAATCGCTCATCACTTCAACAAATTTAATAAGCTGATTTTTAATGCCGGCTTTTGTTCAATGAGTACAATTAATTCAGCAAGACAAAGATGTTTTTTCTTCTTAGCCATACCGGCACTCTTATAACCAAGAAAACCGGCAATTTCTTCCATACTGTATCCACTGCTCCAGTACATGAGCACGCTTCTGCATTTTTCACCAATCATGCCTATGATTTTTTGTATCTCAGTTCGGCGTTCATCCCGGAGTATATACTGTTCGGTTTGATGCTGGTCAGACGCCAGTCCCTGAAATTTAGCTTCATCGAGTGATTCTGTTAGTCCAAAACCGGGTTTACTTAATTCCGTCATCAACCTGTTTCTGGCGATAGTATATACATATGCTCTGACGTCTGTGATCTCTGAAACTTCCTTTCCTAATACCAGGGTCTTAAAAAACATTACAATTGTATTTTGGAATAATTCTTCAAATTCATCTGAAGATAAATTATACTTCAATTTCAATTGTCTGATTCCCTTTTTTAGTTCTTCATCGTTATACAACATGGATGTAAACTTTTCTCTAAACCTGCTCTCTGCTTTTAGTTGCATCACCTCAGCTTTACCAAGAATCCAGACATTATTCACAACAGACTATTTATGACATTAAAAAGTGACCCAAATTATGTAATAAAAGTTTACATTACCTATTTATAATATACTTTTTTAAAATATAAACAGGAAATATTAGAAAAGAGATCAAGGTTAAGGTTAAGATTGAGATTGAGATTAAGGTTGAAATTGAGATTGTTGAAGTAAAAAGTGAAAAGTAAAAAGTGAAAAGTAAAAAGTAAAAAGTGAAAAGTGAATGGTGGAAAGGGAAAAGAGAAAAGTGATGAGGTAGGTCATAATATGAGCAAAGGCACCGACACTCACATATTTTAAGGTACTGTGAAATATTGGGCTGACTATGGCAGGTGTGGGTTCTATAAATGGTAGCGCCTCTAGATGCCAAACAGATTTTGTCTACAATGCCTGAATAATGTCGTATTGTGTCAGCACTGTCAGATCTCCTGACCTGTCTTCGACAATCACAGCAGGGATGTTTTTGGATATATATTTGTTAAGGTCCCTTACTGGCAGATCCATTGCTACTTTAGGGAAGGGTGTGCCCATAATTTCTGAAACTTGTTTCTCCCCGTTGTGCAACGGATTGCTTAAAATAAATTCCAAAATATGGCTTTCGGTGACAGAGCCCGCTATTTCTTTACCTTTCAGCACCGGCAATTGTGAAATATCCAGTTCCTTCATCAGGTTTAGCACCTGTTTTACACTGTCTTCAGCAAGCACAGATATAAATTTTTTATCCCTTTTCGCCTGGATGAGGTCCCTGACCTTGAGTTCACTATCGAGAAATCCTCTTTCGCGCATCCAATCATCGTTGTAGAGCTTACCCACATAACGGCTACCATGATCATGAAATAATATCACCACCACGTCTTCAGGTTTGAGATGATCTTTTAACTGCTGTAATCCTGCCAGAGCTGAACCGGCACTATACCCAAGCAAAAGACCTTCTTCACGTGCCAGTCTACGTGCAGCAAGTGCGGCATCTTTGTCTGTCACTTTCTCAAAAAGATCTATCAGACTGAAGTCCACATTTTTTGGCAGGATATCCTCGCCAATACCCTCCGTGATATAAGGATATATTTCCTTTTTGTCAAAAATCCCGGTTTCATGGTACTTTTTAAATACAGAACCGTAGGTATCAATACCCCAGATCTGTACCTTTGGATTCTGTTCTTTAAGGTACTTTGCCACCCCTGAAATAGTTCCACCGGTGCCGACACCAACCACGAAGTGGGTAATTTTACCATCTGTTTGTTGCCATATTTCCGGACCTGTACTTTCATAGTGCGCTTCCCGATTCGAAAGATTATCATATTGGTTGAGCCAGGCTGAATTTGGTATTTCTTTACTTAATTTTTCGGCTACAGAGTAGTATGATCTTGGATCATCAGGTTCGACATTGGTAGGACATACGATAACCTCAGCGCCCACTGCTCTGAGCATATCCATTTTTTCTTTGGATTGTTTATCACTGGTGGTAAAAATACATTTGTATCCCTTGACAGCCGCCGCAAGTGCTATTCCCATACCGGTATTGCCTGAGGTGCACTCTATGAAAGTACCACCCGGTTTGATTCTTCCTTGTTTTTCGGCATCTTCCACCATTTTCAGAGCCATTCTGTCTTTGGTAGAATGCCCCGGATTAAATGTTTCTATTTTACCCAGGACGAGACAAGGGAAATCTGCTACCACCTTATTCAACTTTACCATAGGGGTATTGCCTATCGTTTCCAGAATATTATTCCGATAATCCATCAAATACTATTAATTTATGAAAAAATATTCTGCAAAGGTAACCATTGAAAATATATCCTGCAAACTGAAGTATCAAATTTAACTGAGGCGGTTAATTTAAAATCATTACACCGGGAAGACATTTATCAGATTTTGTCTATTCCTCGGGGATCCTTTCTTTTGTATTCTCTTTACTTTTTATGCTGTCCATTGCTTCTGCCGTTTTATCCCAAAAGCCTTTAAACACCGGTTTTAGAGAATTGTATACCGCTTTACCTTTTTCAGGTAGTGGTTCAAGCAAAACATAGGTAATAGAGGCTTCTTTGGTTTTCTGGTTCAGTAGCTGAAGGCTGTTGACAAGCCATATTGCCAGACTTAAGAGATAGGCAAAAAAAAGTGCTTGTAATGCCCCTCCTGCCAATTTATTCAACACATTGATATTGACTGCTTCCAGCATATCTTCGAGTTTTTTGCCTAAAAACCTTATCAATGCCATCACACCAATAAATGTGATCACTACTCCAACTAAAAAAGTCAATGCCGGGCTTGTTTTGATCAGACTCTGGAGGATATTTATCACAATCGGTGACAATTTCAGCGCTGCAAGTATACCAACGATGAGAGATAAAGTGTCGAAAATTGTTTTGATAAGTCCCCTTGAATATCCAAGATAAAATCCCAGGACTACAACGATAGCAACGATAACATCAAGAAGCATAAGAAGAATTTTATTACAATGATATGAATTATATCTCTATATTTATACTTAAAATAGACCGGTAGTATCAAAAAGCCGGATGAAGGTATGGCGTTGTTATATAAAATTATATATTTTTTATTTTTCAACAGGACTTGTGTGTGGGTATTCCAAGATAGTTTTTGTAATGCTCAACCTATTATTATTCGTTGGTTTTACAAATTTCAGGTCAGATGAATAATAAAACGAAATTGTTATCCGGCACTTTCGCAAAAAAAACCTTATCATTACTCCTCAAATCATGAAGCGCGATGTGGCAAAAAATAGTCTTCTTACTAACCTGTCTGTTCACAGTGGTACTCATTCTGATACTCAATGGTAATTTATCCATACCCAAAAACCCTTTACCGCCTCTGGGAAAATTTCTGAATCCATTTGGCGGTGCGTGGTCTTCCGATAACAGAGATGAAAAAGGAATAGTAACCCTCGAATGCAAAGGATTAAAAGACAAAGTGGAAATCATATATGATGATCGCCGCGTACCACATATTTTTGCCAAAAATCTTGACGATGTTCTTTTTGCTCAGGGATATGTTGAAGCTCAAAACCGTCTTTTTCAAATGGAATTCTTAGCTAAAGCTGCTGCTGGGGAATTATCATCCATATTCGGAGCCAGAACATTAGAAATAGATCTGGAAAAACGACGTCGTGGAATGAAGTATGCTGCAGAAAATGCAGTAAAAGGATGGGAAAAACAAGACGGTTATGACAAGCTACTGAGATATATTGACGGAGTCAATGCTTACATTACTTCATTGTCACCGGATGATTATCCTTTAGAGTTTAAGCTTTTCAACATTAAACCCAGCATGTGGACACCGTTGAAAACAGCCCTCATTTTCAAACAAATGTCACTGACACTGGCAGGACATAATGATGACGTTGAAAACACCAATCTGATCCATCTTTTGGGGGAAGAAGATTTCTCACTTCTTTATCCGGAGCACCAAAATTTAGAAAATCCTGTCATTCCAACTGATAAACCATATGCATTTGATACAATTTACGGTAAAGTGCAAAACGAAAAAGCATTTCTGACAAAACCTGTACTGAAAAAATACTACGAAAACCGAAACAAGGGCATTGGCAGCAATAGTTGGGCAGTAAGTGGTACCAAAACAAGTACAGGAAAACCAATTTTATGCAACGATCCTCATTTGAGTCTTGGCCTTCCATCAATTTGGTTTGAAGAGCACCTGCATACTCCTGAATTTAATGCTTATGGTGTGTCATTTCCGGGATTTCCGGGTATCATGATTGGTTTTAATGAGTTTATTGCCTGGGGGGAGACCAATGTCGGTCAGGATGTGGAGGACTTTTTTGAAATTAACTGGGTCGATAAAGAAAGAACCAGATACTTATTGGACGGACAGGAAAAAGAAGCGGAATTCAGGATAGAGGCCATTGAAGTAAAAGGAGGAAAGACGGTTTATGACACCGTTAAATACACCTATTGGGGACCTGTTTACCACACTTCAGATGATGGAAAACATGATCTGGCTATGCGATGGATCGTTCACGATGAGCCCGACATGGATGAATTTAATACTTTTATTTACGCCCTGTCCTGCAAAAATTATGAAGATTATCTAAGTGCCACAAGCCGATATATTACACCTGCTCAGAATTTTAATTTTGCCTCAGTTTCAGGTGATGTGGCTGTTAGGGTCAATGGCAGATTCCCTGCCAAATTTGGTCAGGATGGCCGTTTTGTAGAATATGGAGATGACAGTAAAAATGGTTGGCAGGATTATATTCCGCGTGGTCAGAACCCACAAATATTAAATCCTGAAAGAGGATTTATTGCGTCAGCCAATCAAGTGAGTGCTGATCATTCCTATCCATATTATTTCACGGGAAAATTTGAAAGATACAGAAATCGCAGTGTTAATGACAAACTTACCAAAATGTCTGGTATTACAACAGATGATATGAAAAAAATGCAACAGGATGTATATTCTTATAAGGCCGCTGATTTTATTGGTGTATTAAAAAATATGGTAGATAGGGAAAGGGTTGCAGCAAAAGACAAAGTCGGATACGA
>JACMLK010000206.1 GCA_014379665.1 Saprospiraceae bacterium
GACGGCCATACCGACCTGAGTGGTGCTGACTCCTTCTATAGCAGCTCTTTCTTTATCTACGATCAGGGTAACCTCCGGATTCATCAGGTCTACGTCCATAGCAAGATTATCAATGCCGTCCACCCTGTTGGTGTCAATAAAGTTATACAGGTCTGTGGCCACTTTAGCATTATCTTCAAAATTATCACCAGAGATCTCTATGTTGACTGGTGGTTCGGTCTGAGGGCCGCCACCCTCCTGTTCTACCGTTATCTCCGCACCCGGTATACCTTTCAGAGAGGTCCTTATACTATCTAAATACGGAGAGGTGGGGGTATTGGGCCGTTTGGCAAATTCTACAAACGACACCTGAATCCTACCTAAATTGGATTGGGAGCTTTTATTGGTATTCAGCGGGTTGGATGCATTGACTGCCACATTGGAGATGATACTTTCTATAATGCTGCCTTCTTCACCGGGTTTAAGATTTTCCAGTGTTTTATATACTTTGGTTTCGAGATCTGTCAATACCCTGTTTGTTTCTGCGGCTTTGGTTCCTATAGGGAGTTTGAGGTACACATAAATAAAATTGGGTTGCCCGCTTGGGAAAAATGGAAGATCAGGCTTACGCAATACCAGTAAGGTAAATGATACTAAAAGCATCAGAAATACGGAGGCAAACATAAAGACAGGTCGCCATCCGTGCAACATCCACCTGAGCAATTTTTCGTAAGACCCCATCATCGAAGGCAGCAATCTGTCCTGAAAAAAGTGTATCGCATCTCTTAACAAATATCTGTTCAGCACAGATAAAAACGCCATAAAAAAAGCAAAGTTACCCATTCCGTGACTACCGGAAAGATGTAACAGTAATCCAACAAATATAATGGCATACCAAAACCATTTCTTAAAGATATCCGATTTTTTATCTTCAAAAGCCTTGCCCTCCGGTTTCATGAAGGTGGATGCAAATACCGGGTTGATAATAAACGCAACTATTAGTGATGCCAGCAAGGTAAATATCAACATGGTGGGCAGATAGATCATAAATTTGCCGATGATGCCCTTCCAGAAAAGAAGCGGGAAGAAAGGAGCCACCGTCGTCGCTGTACCCGCCAGTACCGGGATGAAGACCTCACCTGCAGCTGCTTTGGCGGCTTTGAGGATGGGGACTTTACCATTTTCATAGATACGGTGCGTATTCTCTATCACAACTATGGCATCATCAACTATGATTCCCAATCCGAATAATAAGGCAAAAAGCACGATGAAGTTCAGGGTGACATCTGTGCCTACTATGATATCAGCGACAGGCAAAAAGAGAAAAGCCACAAACACACTCAGTGGTACACTAAGGGCCACAAAAAAAGCATTCACCACACCCATAAAAAACATCAGAATGATCAGTACCAGGATGAATCCGATGATGATCGTATTGACAAGTTCATGAAATGAAGTGGCTGCCTGTTTGCTCTGATCCGCAGTGACGACTACTTTCAGATCGTGCGGCAATTCAGATATCTTCATTTCTTCGACTATAGCCTTCACTTTTCCGGCACATTCGATCAGGTTTTCCCCTGCTCTTTTCACAATATTGAGGGTAATTACATTTTTGCCGTTTAGTCTGGCATAACTTTCTTTTTGTTTTACGGTATCCTTAACGGTGGCAATGTCTCTCAAATATACCGATCCGGATTGAGGAGTACGTATGATCAGGTTTTCAATAGCCTGTGCAGAAGTGATCTGGCCCTTGAGGCGCAGCGTCCTGTTCATGTCCCCGACTTCTATCTGACCACCGCTGATATCGACATTTTCAAACGCCACTGCATTGGCCACATCATCAAAACTGAGCATGGCCTGTTCCATTTTGAGCGGATCAATATTGATCTGAAACTCTCTTTCAGGGGCACCCACGATCTCAGCTTTATTGACTTCAGACAGCGTTTCAAACCTGTCCTGGAGTTTTTCGGCGTATTGTTTCAGTTTTATACCATCATAATCACCACTGATATTGACAAACATGATCGGCATGTCACTGAATGAAAATTCCATGACATCCGGCAATTGCGTTAAGTCAGTTGGCAGATCAGTTTTGGCCTTATCCACGGCATCTTTGACTTTTTGTTTCGCCATTTCCGGTGTGACATCCGTGTCAAATTCCACCATGATCAGACTGAAATCTGTCTGGGAAGTAGAATTTATTTTGTTGATTTTTGCGCCGGATATGCCTTTGATTTGTTTCTCAATAGGCCTGGTCACCAGGTTTTCTATATCTTTTGGTGAATTACCCACATATACGGTAGTGACCGAAATAGTGGGTACTACGATGTCGGGAAACTGTTCCTTGGGTAGGGTATTAAAGGTATTTAAACCGAATATAGTAATGATGATCGTAATGACATAAATGGCTGTACGATTATCTATGGACCAACTGGTTGGTTTGAATTCTTTAAATTTATCTGTAAAATAATTTATATACTTCATCTTGATGTCCTGATGTTGATGTTAAAAATTGCGAAAGACTATTCAGCTATAAGTTGACCTTCATACAGGTTTTGATACCCCTTGGTGACCAACTTGTCTCCGGTAGTTAGTCCTGATAAAATTTCAACATCTTCACCATAAAGCGCACCTAAAACGACCGTAATTCTTTTAGCCACCGTCTTGCCTGCATCATTTTTACCCATGATAAAAACATATTTACTTTTCTCATCACTCTGTACGATATTGATTGGAATGACAATGGCTTTGGATGTGCTGTGATTCAGAATTTTCGCAATCGCCGACATATTGGGTTTGAGATTGATACCCGAAGGAATTTTACATTCGGCCTTAAACCCTCTGGTATTGGGATTGATAGATTGACTGATCAGGCTGATGGTGGTATTAAACGTCTGATTGGCGGATGGCACTTCAATGACTACTTTGGCACCCACCTTAATTTTACTGATGTAATTTTCGGGTACATCTACACTGACATTCATTGAATTATTATTGATGATCTGAATCTGTGGTCCTGTCAAGGAAACGCCGGTAAATAATTCGCCTACTTTAATATTGACGACTTCTGCAATACCATTCAGGTCAGCATATACCAGAAAAGTTTTGAGTTGTTCTTCCTGAACAGCTATCTGTTTCTCCAGCGACTCCACATTGTTTTTTGCACTTAATAACTGCACTTCAGTGCCTATTTGCTGATCCCACAGAGATTTGGCTTTGATGTACAGGGTGTTGGCAAAACTCAGTTGGTTTTTTGTGGCTGCTATACTTTCGCGTAATACATTGTCATCCAGTTTCAAAATAAGCTGACCTTTTTTGACATACTGACCTTCTTTGATATATATCTTCTTTACATAGCCGCCCACTCCGTTTCTTGGGGCGACGTAAGATATATTGTCAGATTGCACTGTGCCCTGAAGATTCAGATACTGATTAAAACCTTCTGTGGTCAGAGAGTCAGTACTCACTAATTTTGGTTTGATGGCAGACTCGGGATCGAGTTTTTCTATTTCATCCTGAAGGGTTGAAATTTTACTGTTTATCTCAGTTTGCTGTTTTTTAAGTTCAGCAAGTTCCGTTTGTTTGGTTTTCAATTCCGCACTCATTTGTCCTTCTTTTTGTTGATCATTTGAACATGCGGTAAAAAATACGATCATATACATGATAAAAAACCGGGACATTATGGTGTTGTTTAAGTGGTAAAAGTGCATATAATTTATGTTAAATTGGTTTGTGATTTATAATTTGCCGAAAGCTTTGGCATAATTTGTTTTGGATATCATTCCTTCGTATAAAGCCTGAAAATAACCTCCCTGTGCCCGCTGCAATTCCGTATCTGATTGCAGTACTTCGAAGGAGGAACCCACACCGTTTTCGTATTTGATTTTAGTTTTATTGAATACTTCTTCAGCAAGTTTCACATTTCTCTCCTGTACGTCAATATTAATGATGGCATTA
>JACMLK010000207.1 GCA_014379665.1 Saprospiraceae bacterium
ATTATCGTCGGTATAAACCGCTGATCAGCCGGTTTTTACAAATCAGATCATTTTGAAAAAAACCGACAGACTTTTAATTATTAATAAAGAATTTACCTGGTTCTTACTTTCACGTGTACTGATGACATGTGGAATAAAAATGACCCCTGTATTGTTGGGTTGGCATTTGTATGAATTGACCGGAAGTAAACTTTCACTTGGCATTTTGGGATTGAGTGAAGTGGTGCCAGCCATTATATTTGCCCTCCCGGCAGGCGTAAGTGTTGATACCAGCGATAAAAGGAAATTAATCATCCGATGTCTGATAGGCTATGTGATTGTGATGGTTGTATTTGGTTGGATCACTTCTGATGCTGCCACCCTTTTGTTAGGAGTTCCAATAATTGAATATTCCATTTATGGACTTGTGGCTATAACAGGATATATCAGAGCATTTTATTCTCCGGCTAATTCCGCAATTATTGCGCAGATAGTTCATACAGATCACCTGGTTAAAGCGGCTACAACCAATAGTATGAGTTGGCTTGCAGCAGCCATTTCGGGTCCACTGATTGCAGGTTTGCTGATAGGTTTGTTAAATGTGTCGGCTGCTTTTTATATTGTCATCGTGCTGATAACGGCATCTATCGTTGTTTTCTCTTTGATTTCTTCAAAGGAAATCACCTATATTAAAGGTAAAATAAAAACATGGGAGAGTGTTAAGGAAGGGCTGAATTTTGTGTATCAACAAAAGGCATTACTTGGTGCTATGGGGTTGGATATGTTTGCAGTTCTTTTTGGAGGTGCCATTGCATTACTTCCGGTATTTGCCAAAGATGTATTATTTGTGGGACCACAGGGATTTGGGATTTTGATGTCAGCAACCTACCTTGGCAATTTTGTTGCATTATTATATTTTGCCCGATGGCCATTACAGCACAAACAGGGCTATAAATTGCTGGTGTCTGTAGCATGTTTTGGTATATGCATCATCGTTTTTGCTTTGTCACGAAGTTTTGTACTTAGTTTTTTGGCATTAATGGTAAGTGGTTTATTTGATGGCGTCAGTATGATAGTGAGAGGCACCATCTTCCAGCTATTTGTGCCTGACTCAATGCGTGGAAGGGTATCATCTGTCAATTCAATATTTATAAACAGTAGTAATGAGTTGGGTCAATTTGAGAGTGGGGTAGCGGCTTCATTGATGGGGACAGTGCCATCCGTAGTATTTGGCGGTACCATGACATTACTCATTTCAGCCATTGCATACTTTAAGGTTCCCGCACTTAAGAAACTTGAATATTAAAAAAAATGGACATCTCTTTCGGGATGTCCATTTTTGTTTTAAACATATTAAACCTGCTCTAATCGCAGAATTTTGTTAGTCGCACTGGTTTACGGTATGATTATCTTTTTAGAGACGGTGTTTTTACCTTCTCTTAAGGAAATTAAATATACTCCCGGTGTAGCATTGCCACTTATGGACAATCTTTGTTTTCCCTGCCTGATATAATCTATTGATTCTGAACTTAATATTTTCCCATTAATGTCAGTTAGCGTCAATGTTGCCTGGTTGATTTCTTTTTGAATGTCAAGATCAACTATGATATTGCCACTTTCTGATTGAAAGATGTTCATCTGGTTTTCTGTAATGTTATCTGCAGTACCAGCCGGTATAGATACATTCACTTGATTTGCATTGAAGAAAATGTATTTATTATTCACCTTAGTCCATATAACACCCACTATTTTTATTTTGCTTCTGTCTTTGTTTAAATCAGAAATGGAAACTGTCTCATTAAAAACAGCTCCTGATGGGACAGCTCCGGTCACAAGATGTTTTCCAAATGTTTCAGGAAATAAACTCATTTGAAGTACCCCTTTATGTAATTCATTCTGGGATCTTGATGCCTGATGGTGAATTACGTCTTCTAATAAATAGAGCCCCAGATAATAATCTCCGCCTTCTACTTCAGTTAGAAATTCAACCCTTGCATTTACCGTCAGTGTTTTATCATTGGTCTCACTAAATGTGGCTTCCAAACCAACACCGGCATATGGTGATATGGTTGAATTATAATCCACCACGATCTCTGCTTCATTAACTTTTTCATCTATATTATTTGCATTGGCATTCAAATCAATACCCTCCAGGTAAAATCTTGGCTGCCCAAGGCCGCTAAAATTTTCTCCCAGTTCAAGAGAAGTCGCATTACTCAACCCGCCGCTGTGATGAACAGCCATAAAAATCACCTTATCATCTTTAAACTTATTGATAAGGAGGTCTTTCATATTCCATCCCCAGGTACCACAATACGGACACCAATCTGCAGTTCTTTCATGTATAACTGTCCATTGTTTGTCGTCAACCTGCTGACCTGACACACTCCCTGAAATTATTAAACACAGAAAGCAAAAAGAAAACAAATTCTTCATTTTAAATTATTTTATTTAACGAAATTTAATTATTCTATTAAAATGTGCCGTCAGATACTTTATAAAGTACGGCGGTCACTACCTGGATAACGGAAGCCAGATTATTCTTATCAATGGCTTCTATATTATCCTGATGTGTATGGTGATAGTCCCCAAAATTTCCCGTGGGTTTAGTTTCAATAATATCTATAGTTGGAATTTTTGCAATACTATTTACATAATAGTGGTCATCATTTATCTGGCCACCACTCCGGTTCTGAAAAATATTCCCTTTATTCATGCTTGCAGCAAGTTTCCAGACTTTTTCTACTACATCCTGTGCAAAATGGTATGATATTTCTTCTTTGCCATATGACGCATTTTTTGCACCAATCAGATCAAATAAAATACCAAATTCAGGTTTTAATTTCTCATCTTTTATTGATTTTGACCAATACTGAGAACCTAAACACCAGGTTCCTTCTGTTTCATTACCTTGATCTTCTGCATCAAAAAAGACGAAATCAACACCAAGGTTAATCGGGTTTTTATGAATCAATCTGGCAATTTCAAGAAGTCCTGACACTCCGCTCGCGCCATCCACAGCTCCGGGTATTGGTAAATCCTTTAACGCAATGTTGTTATCTTTCTCAGCAATAAGACGGGTATCCCAATGTGCAAATAAAATAATTCTTTGCTCCTGGTCAGGATTCATCTTTGCAATAATATTAAAGGCGGCTATATCCTTTTTACCTAAAAAGTTTGCTTTGAATTCCTGAACTTCCACATCTGCACCGTAGGCTTTC
>JACMLK010000208.1 GCA_014379665.1 Saprospiraceae bacterium
CCGTTTATATCAAATGTTTTGCTGTGATAACGAGCTGGCATATTCCAGCGGCGGCTTATTTTGGTATAAGCAACCTGCGCATCAGGATTACCTGCATAATCATGATTTCCTAATACTGGGTACCAGTTCCAATGGAGTGAAAAATCAGTATAAATATCTTCAAAAGAAGATTTCCACTGTGGGTCATATTCACTGGCTACGCCTACAGGATAGAAGTTATCACCGGTGGCAATTATAAAATCACGATTAATTTCTTTAGCGGTAATCCCCATTTGTCTGGCTACGGGAATTTGGTGGTCTTCGCCAAATCTGCCCCAATCTCCCATGACGATAAAATTTAGCGCATTTGGATATTTTTTGACAGAAGTATCTTTTGTTTGAGCAACAGCAAAATTTACAGAGAGCGTGCAAATAAATACTTTTGCTATCATTTTTTGCAGTACTGGTGTTTTCATTTTTTTTATGATTAAAAAATTTGAAGGCTGTAATTTTTCTTTCAATGAAATACTAAAACAGCCTTCAAATTAAATATATATTCTAATAATTAATATCCTTGATTTTGTACTAGATATCCTGGAGTGTTAGAAGCCCCGTCGATAGCTTTTTGAGGAATTGGGAACAGTCTATGATTTACATTATTATCAGATTTTTCGGTCCATTTATCTTCATAATGTCCAAAACGAATTTGATTGGTTCTTCTTAATCCTTCCCAGTAAAATTCAAAACCATATTCCCTGTATAAAATATCCAAATTGATGGCTGGAAGCGCAGCAGGAATTGGAGCACGAGCGGTTCTTGAAGTTCTTACTGTGTTCATATCAGCTAGTGCACCCGAATTATCTCCTTTTCTTAATTTAGCTTCAGCACGCATCATAAAAATTTCAGCATATCTAAGCAATACCATATCTACACTGCTGTAATAATTTCCGTCTGGTGAAGTATGACTGAATTGATATTTTGAAACTCTATACCCTGATTTATGGGAACTGCCCTCATTGGTAAAATCTACTTTTAGTGTAAGATTAACATAGCCTACATTTTTATCAGGTCCGTTTCCTTTAATTTGTTTAACAGGGTAAATTCTATATCCACCGTCACATTTAAAGAATGCTCCGTTGGCATCTTTTCTTGCAGCCCAAGGAATTCCTCTCATGATTCCTCTATCAATTTCAAAAGTCTCAGCTTTTACACAGTAGTAATGATTTTGATCGTTTAATGGTGAAAGCCCTGTAAGGTCTTTTAAATTTGCCGGTACTTTTGCATTGTTTTTGTAAAACCTGGAATCTGCATCGGCAGGATCTACAGCACCATAAGCATCAACCCATGTTTGATAAAAATCTGATGTAATAGCCGGACCATCAGTTCCGTCTGCATTAATTGATTCAGGTCTAGGAAACATTGATCCTGGTATTGACCAATATGCCCAGCGATTATTTTCATCTTTTAAAACCCCGCGCTGATCTAAGGCAAAGATTAATTCTTTATTGGAGTTATTTTTATCATCAAATAAATCAAAATACTCAGGAGACAAACTAAATTTACCAGAGTTTATAATGTTGTCAGTATACTTAATGACCTTATCCATATCTGCTGCTGCAAATGAAGGTTTACCATAAGGATCACGATAAACGGCAGCATTTAGATACAATCTTGAAAGAAGTCCCCAAACTGCAGCCTGAGTCATTCTGCCTGGCCCTTTGTTATTATTAATAACATCAGCCACTGACAGTAATTCGCGTTCGATATAAGAAACAGCTTCTTGTCCGCGAATTATTTCTGAGTTTATATTCGATGATTCTTTTTTAAACACAATTCCCCAGCTGTCTAATGTCATCATATGTAAATAAGCTCTAAGGGCTTTCATTTCGTAAAGTGCTCCTTGCGCTTCTGTATTTCCTCCTTCGGCAAGAGGAGTTAACACTTCAATAGCAGTTAATGTTCTGGAAAGATTTATAGTCACTTCATTCCAAGTGCTTGTAACCAAATCATTTGTAGGTGTAGTGGTATGTGAATGAACTGCTAAATATTTACCTCCATCATACCAGTCAGTTCCTCCTCTGTAAGGCAAAATACCTTCATCGCTGGCAATTAACTGCAGACCAAAATTGTTGGTATGAATCCATGTTGCTTTTAACTGACCATATGCTGGAGCAATTGCACCGTTAACTGCATCTGCCTTTCCGATTCCAGTTAAGGATTCATCTAATATCTTTTCTTCTAGGTCGGTACAACTCCAATTAAATAGCAAACTGAATGCGAGAGCTCCTAGTATTATTTTATTTTTCATGTTATGTTATTTTTTATTAAAATGCAATGTTTAAACCAAATAAAACAGTTCTGCTTTTTGGATAACTGAAATAATCAATTCCAAAAGCCTGAACTTCGCCAACTGAAGTTCCAGTATTTATTTCAGGATCATAACCACTGTATTTAGTGATCACAAATAAGTTTTGTCCTGTCACCGTAAGACGTAAATTATCCATTACATTATCAAGTCCAATCATTTTTGAGCTTAGAGTATATCCCACAGTTGCATTATTTAATCTTAAGAAACTGCCGTCTTCTAAATATCTGGTAGAAACGGTGTTTGAATTAGTAGAGGCTTCGTTTAAATATTCTGAAGCTCTGTCAGTGGTGTTAAATGAATTTGCCAGACTTCCTCTGTTGAATGAAGACATTGCAACGTGGTTGTAGATTTTATTTCCTTCTGCACCATTAAAATTAGCTCCAAAGTCAAAATTCTTATATTTCAAATTCAGATAAAAGGCATATACATAATCTGGTAATGCGCTGCCTGCAATGATACGGTCATTGTCAAGAATCTGACCATCTTGATTTGTATCTGCAAATTGGTTCAAACCATTAGTACCAATTCCTATGAAGTCGAGCATATAAAAAGAACCTATAGGTTGCCCGTTAATTATTCCATTAATTGTTGC
>JACMLK010000209.1 GCA_014379665.1 Saprospiraceae bacterium
CGGATAAAAAACTGTATCATTATCTTAATGATCATGGTGTGATTACAGATTGGCGTGAACCGGATGTGATTCGTGTAGCACCGGTGCCACTGTACAACTCTTATCAGGATATCTGGCATTTCAACAGGATATTGCATGAAGGGTTTGTATATATTCATAATTCATCAAACTGAATTCTAATTTCTAAAACTTATGCGCAAAGCGATTATTCATAAAATAGAAATAATTCCTGTCATGATAAAGCTTCATGAGCCATTCGTTATCTCCAAAGGTGCATTGACCCATGCCAGAAATACCATTGTTAAAATTTATAATGCTGACGGTGTTTACGGAGTTGGGGAATGCTGTCCATACAGATCTATTCACGGAGAAACACAAACAGGTACTGTGGCTTTTGCAAAGGACCTGGCTACTGCTCTCATTGGAGCTGATCCCAGAGAGATTCACACACACGTCGCATTGATGGATAGAATGATTGTTGGTAATGCTTCGGTGAAGTGCGCTTTTGATATGGCATTGTATGATTTAGTGTCGAAAGTGGATGGGTTACCCTTATACGCTTTTCTTCAGGGAGATAAAGAAAAAATAATATATACAGATAATACGGTAAGTCTGCTATCAAAAGACAGGATGGTTGAAAAGGCCATTAAATTTAAAGAAATGGGATTTCCTGTCCTAAAAATTAAACTTGGTGAAAGGAGCTCAATCAAGGATGTAGAGAGAATGGAAGCCATAAGGAATGCTGTGGGAAACGATCTTCCCCTTCGTATAGATGCCAATCAGGGTTGGAATTATATAGAAGCATGGAGGGCACTACATGCCATGAAAGATATGAAAATTGAGCACTGTGAAGAACCGGTTCAGGCTGGAAATACAGTAGATCAGGCAAGACTTACAGCTATCAGTCCGATTCCCATTATGGCTGATGAGTCAGTATTTAATCACAAAGATGCTTACAAAGTATTAAGCCAGCAAGCTGCTCATATGATCAATATCAAGCTTGGTAAGTCGGGTGGTATCTGCAACTCCATGAAGGTTGCAGCAATAACACAGGCAGCGGACGTATATTGCCAAACAGGTTCATTCAGTGAATCAAGACTCGGAATTACAGCTTTGGTGCATTTTGATATGGTGTGGGACAATATTATTTTTCATGATCTGGATAGTCCGCTGATGTTATCTGAAGATCCAGTCATAGGTGGTATGACTTATCAAAAAGACTGGCAGGTAACGGTTGACAACACCCCGGGCCACGGAGCCGATTTTGACCCTGATTTTTTGAAAAGATTTGAGACTTATACAATAAAATAAGTGGGCATTATCATTTGTACCTAAACCTCAAGATCGAATTTAATTTTACAGCAATAAATATTAAAAATTTATTGTTTGCGGATTGACTGTATCTGAAAACAAATCGGAATTTTATTTTATGTTTTATAAATTTTAATCATTGGATTCCGGTTGTTTTTAAATGGATGCACATTTTTTTTTAAAAATGATGATCTATTTTTAGGAAAACTCAAACCAATATTCAATATTTGCAAGCAGACAAAATGTAAACAATCTAAATCACATTTAAAAATATCTTTGTCATGAAGAAAATAGGAATCCTGTTTGGTAAGGAAGACACCTTTCCACAGGCTTTTATAGATAGAGTCAATTCAAAAAAAATTAAAGGAATAACGGCGGAAGCTGTTCAGATAGATGTTGTCCAACAAGCTGATCCAACAGCTTATACGGTGATCATTGACAGAATATCACAGGATGTACCATTTTATAGAGCATATCTCAAAAATGCAGCCTTAATGGGTACAGCAGTGTTGAATAATCCTTTCTGGTGGAGTGCAGATGAGAAGTTTTTCAACAATTGTCTTTCAAAAACAGTAGGAGTTCCTGTACCTAACACTGTTTTATTGCCTTCGCATAAAAGACCTGATGATACTTCTGAGCAGTCATTTCGTAATCTTAAATACCCAACTGACTGGGAGCGTATCTTTGATTATATCAAATTCCCTGCCTATATGAAGCCATTTGCAGGAGGTGGCTGGAAAAGCGTTTATAAAGTAAACGATCCTGAGGATTTGTGGAAAAAACATGGTGAAACTGAGCAATTAGTTATGATGTTGCAGGAAGAAATTGTTTTTGATCACTATTTCAGATGTTATTATCTGGCAGGAGACAGGATACATATCATGCCTTATGAGCCCAGAAATCCTCATCATCTGAGATATGTTGTTGAAAATCCAACAAAAGACAAAAAATTATTGGCTACTGTAGAACAATATACCAAAACGCTTTGCCATTCCCTTGGGTATGATTTTAATACGGTTGAGTTTGCTGTCAGAGACGGAATTCCAATAGCAATCGACTTCTGTAATCCTGCTCCGGATGCAGATGTAAATTCAGTCGGGCAGGTTAATTTTGATTGGATAGTTGAAAATGCAGCCTTGATGGCCATTGAAAAAGCACAGAATCACAAATCAAATCAGATGAATCTTACTTGGGGTTCATTTATTAGTAATATCTTTGCAGCTCCAAAGAAAGCCACAGCAAAAAAATAATTGCTTTTAAAAGTGTTATTTTATTGTTGGAGCTAAAATTGAATGATACCCAATGGAGCAAAAATTAAGACTGGCTATTCTCGACATGAACGACGGCAGACCGAATCAGGGGATGCGTTGTATCAGAGATATCACTACCATGTACAGCAGCGCTTTTGACATTGATGAATTTGATGTGAGAACTAAACATGAGTTGCCTGGTTTGGACTACGACGTATATATTTCCAGCGGAGGACCTGGAAACCCAATGGAAGGAGACGGAGTATGGGATAAAGCCTGGTACAAATTGGTTGGGGATCTTTGGGCGCATAATCAGAAAAACAAATTTGAGAAAAAATACATGTTTTTCATTTGTCATTCCTTTCAGATGGCATGTTTTTATTTTGAACTGGGTACAATCACACCTCGAAAATCCACTTCTTTTGGGGTCATGCCGGTTCACCTGACTAAGTTTGGCGACAATGATCCAATTTTTGGTAGTTTGCCTGATCCATTATATGCTGTAGATAGCCGTGATTATCAATTGATCCAGCCCGATCTCGATGTGTTCAGGTTGCATGGGGCAAAAATACTTGCGCTTGAAAAAATCAGGACACATGTGGAATATGAACGTGCTATTATGGCTATCAGATTTTCTGATGAATTTGTAGGTACTCAGTTTCACGCCGAAGCTGACCCGATCGGAATGAAAATCCATTTTGAAAAGCACGAAGTCAGACAAAAAGTAATTGATAATTTTGGCATAGAAAAATACAAATCAATGATGGATCATCTGGATGATCCGGATAAAATAGAACTTACTCACAATACCATCTTACCATATTTCATTGAAAATGCCCTGGATACCATTTATTCAAATAATTCAGTCCTGGTATGATCGCAGATATAAGGGATCAATACAATAAAAAATTCACTCAAAAAAAATATCAGACCTTTCTTGATGGTATAGAAGCAAAGTATCACTGCAAACCTTTATTCAGAGTGGGCGAATCACCACTTTTTATTCCTAAGCTACTCAAGGAAAGATTGCTTGAAGCATGTGACCTTATTAATGAGGTAGTGTTAAGAAAGGATATTAAATCAATTACACAGGCAGCGCTTTATGATGAATGTATCATAGTGCCCGGTGAAGACGACCATACTACTTTCCTTCAGATGGATTTCGGAGTTTGTCTGGATGAACTTGGTGATCCAATGCCACAACTTATTGAAATACAGGGATTTCCGTCTGTCTATTTTTTTCAGTATATGGTTTCGGAAGCCTATAAGCAGTATTTTGAAATACCCGACGGAATGACTTGTTTTTTTAATGATATGAATTCTGTGGAGTATAAACAAATGATGAAAGATATCATCGTCGGCGATACAGATCCAAAACAAGTGGTACTTCTGGAAATCGAACCGGAAAAACAAACTACTTATATCGATATGCTGAGTACATCAGTTGAGTTGGGAATCCCTGTAGTTTGTATTACCAAAGTAATTAAAAAGGGAAAGCAGTTATTTTATAAAGA
>JACMLK010000210.1 GCA_014379665.1 Saprospiraceae bacterium
CTCGTTGAGCACTGCATGGTTTCTATATTGAGAATCATCATCTCCATTTCCATTCAGACTGTAGTCAGCCACCAAATCACTGTTCACACCGGGGAATTGTGCCTGTGCATTATACAATGCCGTGATGGTCAGGTCAGGTAATGCAAAATTATAAATCTCGACATCATCCAAAACCCCGTCAAACCAATTTCCTCCATCGATAATGTTAAACCCTATTCCCAAATCTTTAGTCGTTTCATTCAGAGTTCCGGCTACATTTTTTTCGGCTTCCAATTCGCCGTTAATGTAAATCTTATTTTTAGTACCATCATGAACAAAGACTAAGTGCGTCCATTGTCCGACTTTGAGATCGTTACCATCACCTGCATCCATATCTGAAATTCCGGCTGAATAGTTAGTAGTAAAAACAGCTTTTCCGTGAGTAGGAAGAGATATTTTAAGTCTTTCCTGCCAGCCACCATTGGATAAAATAAAAGACTCCCCGTTTGCAGGCAGACTATTGGCTTTCACCCAAAGACTAACCGTGGTGTTTTCGGAGTTAAGACTTGAACTATTGGGTGCAGATACTTCAGAAGATACCCCGTCAAATAAAACAGCGCTATTTCCGAATCCAAATCTGTCTGATGTGAATGTGGCATTTTTTAGGGTCGCATTGTTTTTAAATGCAGAACCATCTTTTCCTGAGCCATCAAAATGATAAGATGCCACAAGACCGGTAGCAACTGTAGGTTCAGTGGACTGATCGGTATAAAGGGCAAGAATTTCAGCTGCTGTTAGTGCCACATCAAATATCATGACCTCATCCAGTTGTCCATCAAAATAATTGCCTTTATCGATTGGATCATAACCGATACCTAAAGGATGGGTTGTGTGACCCAGATTACCGGCATAGGCTTTTTCGTTGACCTGAACTCCATTCATGTACATTCTGTCTGTGATACCGTCATGTGTTACCACAATATGTCTCCATTCATTCACTTGAAGTTCATTTCCACCACCTGAATCCATGTCATTACAACAACTGCTGGTGTGCGTTGTAAAAACAGGTTTCCCGTGGGCTGGTAGTGAAATTTTCCATCTTTCCTGCCACCCGCCATGAGATAACAGATAGACTTCGCCCTGAGCCGGCAAACTTCTCACATTCACCCAAAAACTTACCGTAGTAAAATTTGATTGAAGTTGAGGCGCTTCCGGCGCTGTGATTGTACTTTGCTTTCCATCAAAAGAGAAAGCACTGTTCGCCCAACCAAATCGGTCGGCGGTCAGTCTGGCATCATTAACTGATGCATGGTTTTTAAAAACAGATTCGTCTTTTGCATTACCTGTAAATGTATAATGAGCTACAGGTGCCTGAGCGTGCAATCCGAAGATTCCAACTAAAAACAGAAATAAATAGTGTACATGATGTTTCATATCCTGTGTTTTAATGATTAAAAAATTGACTTATAACTTTATAAATTGAATACCATTTAATATATCGCTTGCTTTACTTTTTATCAAAAGAAAATAAATACCACTTTCCAGATGACTGACGTCAATTATATCACAAGTTCCTGTACATGGGTTCACTATCATTTGTCGTCCAAGAGCATCAATGATACTAATACTTTCTACAATGTCCCTTGTGTCTGGTCCTGCTATTATTAATTTTTGGAATGTCGGATTGGGGTAAATATGAAGCTTTACAAATTCAGTTTCTGAAACTTTGGAAATTCCCTGATCATATAATTGACTTACTTCATATGGCTGAAGTGGATAATCAAATATTTTTACTTCATCGAGAATTCCTTTATAATTATAATTAGCATCTGATGGTAACATCTGACCGATCAGCAGAGGCAAATTAGTGGTTCGGATTGCTCCGGATTGCTGAGTAAATACATTCAATTGTCCGTTTACAAAAATCAACATCGTCTCTCCGTCATAAGTGGCAACAATATGATACACACTATCTGATTTCAACTCAAAATCAGTATCCAGATCTGCTGTTTTAGATAAGGTGTTAATAGTCCACCGCAGTTTTTTAGTTGGAGTTAAGGACAACTTCCATCTATTCTGCCAACTTCCATGAGACATCAGAAATATTTCTTTGTCAGCTGCAAGATTTGGCTTAGACCAAAGACTTACGCTGATGGATGCTAAAGTATTCAGCTTAGTCGAACTGGCGACTTCGATATGTTGGGCACCTCCGTTAAAATAATAAGCACTATTTGGCCCTCCCTGAAAATCAGAAGTAAGTACCGCACCTTTGGAAATACCATGATGTTCATTTCCACTCCTGTCATTCGCATTACCTGTGAAAGGGTACCATGCGATTATTTGTCCTTCTCCATCAAAATTTTTAACCAGCACAGCGCGCGTGGCATGGGCGGTCAGTCCTTTTCCATCATCAACAGTCACTGAAATATGGTATATCCCTTCCACCGAAGGTGCGACCCAAAGCATCCCGGAGCCATTATCATTTACCGATCCTCCGTCTGCAGACCATTCATAAGTAAGATTGTCGCCATTGGCATCGGAGGCAACGCTTGTGAAAACAAGAATTTCATTAGTTCCGATGTGCCTGACGTCTGAAGTCAATTCATGAATCACAGGTGCTTTATTGATTACATCTACAATATCTATAGTAATAGTCAGACTGTCTGCATTGCCTTCAGCATCACTCACTATCACTGTAACATTTGTTTTACCTGTCGATGAGGGTGCATTCAGAATTACTTCACTGCCCTCTCCACTGATTAACCCATTATCGCTATACCAGTTGTACACCAACTGTCCTGAATCTTTGTCATGTGCAGTACAGTATATTGTGGTACTTCCATTTTTTTCTATGATATAATCTTCCGCTTCCAAAGCTTTAATTCTTGGACTGTAGGTAAAAGACTGCATATGTTGATTAAAATCCACTACTACGTTGTCTATTAACATTTTATTCCGGTCATATGCAATAACCCCATCCAAGGGAGCTATTACAACCAATATGGCCTCTTTAGGAGGAATGATAATATTTATAATGCCTGTTACCCCTTTTAATATGAATTTTTCAGAAAGAGATTCATAAATATCCTGATTGCTATTTCCCACATTCAAAGAAATCGTCTTAGGCGTATCAAACGGATTGAAATACAAATAAGACGGGTATGATACATCAGCATAAAAATCCGTGGCATTCAGGTTTAACTGCAATATTTTATCTATGTTGGTTTTACTAACAATGGCCCCAAGATACCCTACAGATGAGCTTCCATACACTGCGAGATTGGTGGCTGCCCATCCCCCGCCTAAGGCATCACCTGTGGCATAAGGTGAAAGATTCTGTACCTTTTGTTTCATTGCCTCATGTGCTATGAGTGCATTCGGATCATTTACCTGAGACCAGGCTGCACCATCCTGAAGCGATGCAGGAAGAAATCCCGGATAAAACAACCGGGAAGCGTTACTGAGATTCAACATCCATTTGCCTATCGCCTTTGCAAATCTTTTATCATATCTTACCATTGGTACCAATGCAGCGGCCTGTTGCATGCCATTCATCACAAAAGCATAATCGTTGCCCTGGTCATTGGCTTCACCAACCAGACCTGACACATCAAAACTCCCCCATTTGCCAACAATCGTACCCCATCCGCGTAAAGGACCTTTGTTAAAACACCATCCGACCATTTTTTCTACATCATACTGAGTGCCTATTTCGGCATTCATCTTTGAAGCGGTATAGGCGCCATAAGGCATTTGCAATTCATAAGATGGATTCGAATTCAAACTGTTGAGATATTCCATAGACCATTCAGCCCCTTTCAGGTAATCTTCATTCTGGTTATTTTTATAGGCATGGTATAAAAGCCACGCAAAGGTTCCGGCAGTTTCAGGTTCTTTGACCCCATTTGCATTTGGCTCCATTGTTTTAAAATTCCAGGCCCGATAATTCATAAATGCCGGAGTCCATGGAGTAGCCATTCCTCCCATTTTTCTTGTAGCTTCAAGAAATTTGTCGGCAATGGATGAAAATTGATAGGATGCTTCACTGTTGAAATGAGGATAAATGTCATACAATTGATAAAAATATATATTGGGCATCACATCATACCACCAGTCGCCACCGCTACCAGCAGATGCATTGTTAAGGTATAAGTTTTCACCATTCTTTTTATTGAAAAAATCCTGTGCCATAACCAATCTGTCCTTACCGTAAATACTCCTGATGTCTTGCCCACACAGCGCTGCTCCGACCAGGGATGGCAGTACGTTGATTCCTTCAGAATTATTTGGGGAAAAGGTACCCACATAAGTATGCAGACGGATTTGTTTTTGTGACGTATAATTAATTGCATTGGAGTTGTACGAAACCAAAGGAAGATATTGTCCTTGTTTGTTTGCATCATAAATGAATGAATCATATTTGATGGCTACATTTTTCCAATCACGAATATTAAATGGTACTGGTTGGTCAGGCATAGCAGTAATACGGGCAAAGGCAATCTGTCCCTGCTGGCCATTACCTGAATAAGCGATAGTCAGGAAAATAAATAATAAAATATAGTTTAAAAATCTGATCATCAATAATTTGGATTTTGAACTAAAGATGGATTCAAATCAATTTCAGTCTGAGGTATAGGGAATACTTCATGTTTTCCATTTTGAAAACCCTGTAAAATATCTGCTGCCACATCCCATCTGACAAGATCAAAAAACCGGTGCAACTCAAATCCTAATTCAACCTGTCTTTCATGTCTTACAGCCAGACGTACTGTCGCCTGATCTGTGGAGACTATCGGAGGTAAAGCATTTACATTAGTTGATTGGGCTCTTGACCTGGCTCTGACCGTTTCCAGAGGAACCAACGCTTCCTGTACCCTGCCCAACTCGACAAGGGCTTCAGCTTCCCAAAGCAACACTTCTGCATATCTTATCGCAGGATAATTAATATCCCCATCTGCTTTTTGTGTCAATTCGGCATCTGCCTGCAAAAACTTCCTTGGACTGAATGTCGTGGACGAAAAAGAATTTTTGTAAATCAACCCAAAGTAAGGGTCATTATTGGATGCTACCGTAAACTTCAGACGCGGGTCATTGGGTTCAAAGGCCTGAACGAAGGTTGGAGTCACCTCTGCAAAACCATATCCCAAAAATTTTCTTGAAGCCCACCACTGATTCAAAAAATTACCTACACCCAATTCCAGATTGGTGTGTTGGATTTCCCAAACGGATTCGCTATTATTTTGAGAATTTTCACGAAATATACTTCCATAATCGGATACCAGACTATATATATTAAGATTCTTCACTTGTTGGGTATAATCTACCACTTTGGTATAATCTTTTTTGTACAGGCTTATCTTTGCTGCTAATGCCAGTGCTGCTCCTTTTGTAGCTCGTCCGGTGTTTTCACTTGTGTAGCTGATCGGCAGAAAACCTGCAGCATCATCACAGTCTTTGATAATCTGTGTATAAATGTCTGCTTTAGGAGTTTTTGCTATTTTCAATTGATCGGGTGGCGTTACCTTCAGATAAAGAGGTACGTCTCCGAATACCTGAGTAAGCAGAAAATAATAATGGGCACGAAGGAAAAGTGCTTCCCCTTTGATTCTTTGTCGGACGACTTCATTTATGCTGATCTCATCTATATGATCAAGTACCAGATTACATTGTGTTATTCCTTTGTATTGGAGCTTCCAGAAATCATTAAATTCTTCTGTCCTGGGAGTATATGAAAAAGATTCCATCTCAGTGATGCCCGGTCTTGATCCATCCCCGCCGGGAATGGCTGCATCTCCTGTTATTTCTGCAAAAGCCCAGTAAAAATTATTATTGGTATTATTAAAAAGCAAAGGGTTGTAAGCTGCGTTGATAGCTTGAACTGCATCTGCTTCAGACTGAAAAAACGAACCGGCATCCAGAATTGCAATTGGATCTTTATCAAGAATACTTTCGCAAGCTATAAGCTGAAAAAGTAAAAGGAAGATAATTAATTTTAATGGTTTCATTTCTATCTACAAAATTATGTTATTGATTTTAAATCATTATAAGGGTAAACCCGCCAGCCCGTTCCACGGTATAACAATGAAAAAGTCATACCCTGATGCCTGCAAGCTGATTACCGGCATTCAAATGTTTTATTGTTTTGATATTCATTAAAAGTACGTCTTTGAGCCGTAAGACGTGCTTTATTAAAGCTAAAAGTCTATTTTAAATCCTGCCACATATGTCCTTGGTGCCGGAACGGTACCCCAATCTATTCCTACCGCCAGATCGGATGACAATCCCAAACCTCGGGTATCATTTGCATTGGCCTGAATCTCAGGATCAAGGCCGGGATATTTGGTAAATGTAAAAGCATTTTGTACGGTCAGGTATACTCTCATGGCAGATATTCCACTCACATTCAACACCTTATTGAGGTTGTATCCAAGAGAAATATTTCTGATTCGCATATACGACCCATCATACAAAAATCTGGTAGATGCCCTTCTGTTTCCATTCCTGTCATCCAGACTTACTTTGGGTATATCGGTATTGGTATTTTCAGGTGTCCACCTGTCCAGGATGTCTGCATAAGAGTTAAATCCCCTTGACTGGGTTTCATATGCAAAGTTGCCATATAGAAAATATACGTCATTACCCTGCACGCCCTGAAACATGACCGAAAGATCAAAGTGCTTCCAGTTCACACCTAACTGCATGCCATAGGTAAAATCCGGAAAAGGATTGCCGGCGTGAGTCCTGTCTTTATCGTCAATAATATCATCCCCGTTTGTGTCCCTGAATTTTACATCCCCCGGTCGGGTATCTTTGGATTGGAAAGGGCTTGCTTCTATCTCTTCCAGGGTCTGAAATAATCCTTCCATTTCCCACAGAAAAAAGGAT
Organism: Saprospiraceae bacterium; assembly: GCA_014379665.1. Classification (GTDB taxonomy): domain Bacteria; phylum Bacteroidota; class Bacteroidia; order Chitinophagales; family Saprospiraceae; genus OLB9. The sequence continues at coordinate 6,865 of JACMLK010000210.1, forward strand.
CCAATGGGTCTGCCTGCCTCCGTTTTGGTAAGTGGTCCATCCGAAAGTCCAAAACCTCCCAATATCGGTTCACTTCCGGCGATAGATACCACTTCGTTTTTAACCACTGAAATATTCGGACTCAAAAAGTAACTGAAATCCTCATTTCCTGATCTGTAGGAAAGTGCCATTTCAATACCTTTATTTTCAATGGATGCGGCATTTACATAGGGTGGTCTTGTAGATCCGCCGGATTGAGGAATCGGCACTCTGACCAGCACGTCTTCGGAAACTTTTCTAAATAAATCAACAGCAAATGTCAGTTTATCTCCCCACAATCCCAG
>JACMLK010000211.1 GCA_014379665.1 Saprospiraceae bacterium
ATAATACTGCTTGAGTTCAGTTTCAGACCCCACTGCTTCATGGCCTTGATGTTACCATTCTCATCATACGCAGTTGAAGCATCCGTGCCGTTACCCATCTTTACACTAAAATCAATCAGATAGTTGGGAATGGAAGGATCTGATTTTTCCCAACTAATACCAAATTTTTGATTGAAATCGGCGAAAAGTAAGCGATTCACCTGATCGTACCCGAACCCATACGCCCGATGTTCCCCAGCCCCTCTGCTCCGCCATTTTATACCTCCTATATTCCCATTAAATTGATTTTGTTGAAAGCCAACATCATAATTTAACTCAAATCCAAAATACTGATTGGGATCCGTATCATTTACATAATCCCTATTTATACCTTTTAACCAACCACGGATATTATAGTCATAATTTGAAACAGCTATGTTCCCAAAAGGATAACTATCACCTTCATGACGCGTGCCGATATCGGCTTTTTTTAATCTTCCAAGATAATCATAGTCGTAATAATTCAATATGTTACCGTGTTCAATCATGCCTACCCTGTCCGCATGATCACGGTAATAATTGACAGTGTAAATATTAAAACCAGATAGACCAGCTGCAGGATTGTTGTGTACGACAACATTTGAAATGACGCTGTTTGTGAAATTATATAACCTTGGATAAATGTCATTGCCGCCTTTATAATTGTCGGACTGCGTTTGAACTATTCTTCCTTTTACATCATAAAAGTTTACGTTCTCCAAAAATTTTCCACCGGAGAAATTATTAGGGTCTTCAATCACTCTAACTTTAGAGCCGGTAACCATCCCCCTGGTTTGAGAAGATGCCTGTGTAGTTACTTCATCCGCCCTTGGACTTTGTCCGTAACCAAAATAAAAATAATTATAATCTTCAGTGAATGATTTGTTCGTCCATTGGTATGCATCATAATAGGTAATTGTCAATAACACGAGGTTGTTATTGGGAGGCAGCGGGCTTCCTGTATATTGTACTATTTCACTTCCTCCACTGCTACTGACAAATTCTGTAGTAAACTCTGCTGCAGATTCTGATTCAAATCCTGATGTAAAGGAAATGGATTGCTGAGCCTGATAAAGCAGGGTGCCCGACACACGTTGGCTTATATAAAGATCATTACCAATTGTGTTTGCGTGGGTTATTGTTAAATTACTTGGTGGATTTTGATTTACAAACTGTTGTAAAGCACTAGGATTTCCAATGAAAGAAATAATGCCTGTCAGTACGGGTCTGTTCAATTCATCATATTGCGTGGTCATCCATTTGTTCGAGACTCTCATGTTTGCATCCTGACTATAGACAGCCCGGTCTCTGTTGTCATAAATAATATATTGCCAACCGGATCCGGGAATTTTTTTTGCAATCATTCTACCGCGGACATCATATTCATATCGGAAACAAAGCTCATTGATTACGTCGGAAGGCAATACCCAGCTATTTTTGATTGCTTCAAGTGCCTTGGGAGGAATAACAAATCTCAATTGATCCAGGTCATCGTAAATATAATAGGTGCAAAGAAAATTATTGTACCCGCTAAAATCAGTAGGGACATTCCCCACCTGCACCTTTTTCAAAATAACTTTTTCACTTTTATCCTTATATTCTACTGTAGCATAGCCGTTCTCATCCAATAAAATATTCTTAAATAATTGTCCGGGACCATACAAATCAGGTGTACCTAAATTTGGAATATTCGTAGTCTGATCATTGTTGTTGTAGGTTAGTGCATTGTTTAAAATTGACCAAATCCTGACCGAATCACTAATGGTATTGATTAAATATTCATACCTGATACACTTTTCAGATGTTGAACCCTCACTTCCAGCCCAACTGTTGCCTGGAGCAAATGTCTTTATAGGTCTGTTCAAAGGGGAATTCTCAAAAATGGTTTTTGAGTAAAACACCTCCTCTCCCGGATATTGCGATAGGTTGAAAGTATTTTGATCAGGGAAGGCATTGAATTTGAAATTTCCATCTGATGTCGATGCCGCATAAGGCAGATATTGAAAGATTTGCCTGCCATAGATATCATAATCTATAGGAGTAACCAGATCTTTATTGGGCATATTGGGAGAAAATCCTTTGGCTACTGTTTGCAATGGTCTGCCTAAGCCATCAAAGTATTGAGTATTGTCATGAACCTGTAATGCAGTGGCCGAATTAAAAGCATTAGCATCTGAAATATCCTGTACAGCTTCCCGGACACGCACATAGTTTTTATTTATTTGTGGGCTATGAGCAATTGGAGTTAACCTGATCGTTGTAGCAGCAGGTGGTTGTGTATTGGCAACGGGTTTATTTGTCTGGCTTTTAGACTGGCTGGAAAAAATGAACAGTATGCCACATAATATACAACCCTTTAGATGTCGATACATACAATCTATTCTACTTTTATAAAATGGGTTTAGGAACTAATCATAGAGCCTGCTTTTAAATACTCTATTCTGAATTTTTATTAAAAAGATTTGTATTCTATTATAATAGTCAACAATAATTATCCATAAGTAGCAATTATACAAAAAGCTAGTTTGCTTACTGTCTTGTCATTATTCTATCAATTATGGCATTGTTCAATTTTAGTTGCGGACCGATCACAGCATACAGTTCTCCGTTCTTATCTATAAAAAACTTCTGACCGGTAGATCGAACATCCTGGTCAAAATGTTGATTTCTATCTTTGTTTGTAAGCCATTGGAATAGTGGAGATTGTTTATCTGCAGCGGCTTTTTTTACTTTCATACCGGCTGAAATAATGAAATTTGATTTCTGGTTTTTGTAGAGGGCTTTGAGGGTTTTATCATCACCTTTCCTATACCCTGTTTCTTCAGCAGGTATACCGATCACTATTAGAGAGTTCTGATATTTGGCCTGTAGATTAGAAAGCTCAGTGGCTGAAAGATTCAAATCCTGAGCCGATAAAGGGAGCGTTACTATAAGAATTTTCTTTCCTTTGAAACTACTTAGTTCAACTTTTGTTCCATCTATGGTTTCAAAAGACAGACTATAAACATTAACATACAATGTGAATGAACAAAAAGCCGTAATAAAAATTAAACTTATCAGATACTTCATATTAAATGCATTGTGGATTAATTAATTTCTATTCTCGTACATGACGCATTCAAAGGAATATTATAAAAGGAGGCGCTGCCATAACCGGAAGAATAATAAATGCAGCCAACATTATATATTCGTTCATTTGTATTATAATCCGTATTGCTGGCTATAAAAATATTATATGTACCCGCCGGAATTTGCCCCAGCGGTCCTATACCATTGGCTCCTACAAAGAAATTGTAAGATTGACCGGTAGCTACATTATAAAAATTTACGGTATAGTCATCAGCATTCGTACTATTATTATAACCCATCGAGAGGTAGGTGGTAATCACACAGGAACCGTATTGATTGGCCTGCAATTGTGCATAGGCCGCTGCTTGTAGATTAGCATCCAAAAGTGAAGTAGATATAAACATACCTGCAGGAACGGTAACAGGATAAACCTGGGCCGAGTACCCGGAAGCACAATTTTGAGAATAATAATTTCCTGTCAGGGGCGCGTTTCCAAACAAAGTGCATGACTCAGGTTGACCCTGATAATTGTAACAGAACATCTTTACAATATTTTTGTTTTCATCCCTGATCAGTGAAAGACGGTTATACGAATCATATTCATAATAAGTAATACGATTGTTAATATCGCATTGTGACGTCATTCCGATGAGTGGATCGAAAGTATAGGTGGTCATTTGGGCACCTATCGGATACAACCTCACTTCATCGATATTCCCCCCCCCTATTGTGAGAGAGCTAATATTCATAAGTTTAATTTCAAAATATTTTTTCACCGGCGATAATGTCCTTAATGGATTTGAACTTACAGCCTGGCCATTTACAATAGGAGTTGTTGAACCCCAAAGGCTAAGTAAATAATTGCCCTGAGGTACAGAAATACTCATACTTCCGGAAAGTGATTTCCGACCTGTTATGTTTCCATCCAATGAAATGATGGAGGAGCCTGAATTGATTGTCCAACCTCCATGGTCGGAAGTTTCAAATGAAGTATATGCAATCCGGTCGGGTGATGCATTGGTTATTTCAGCTACCGGATAGGTTTTATTATAATTCCATAAATAAGAGAGATTTATATCTCCTTCTTTTGACACTGATTTAATATTACCCTTTTCATCATAGGCATGATACTGCAGGCGGGGTTCATATGAACTGTTTAGTGATTTTGTATAAATGGTCTCAGGAGCTATTATATTGCTTCCCCAATTTTTATATTTTGTTTTTGAGGCCTTTAAAAATATGTTGTTGTTATTCTTATTGATAAAGGAAGATTGCTCAATAGGATTGCTGATCATATTCGCTGAAATCATTGCCTGTGAAATGATTCCCAATTCAGGATCTGAAATAAAATCAGCCGGATATTTGTTTTCATTGATCAGCTCTTCACCCTTACTGGTGAACTTCTTGATCTGCGTGATTTGCTGGTGAGTTTGATTGCCATAAATATAATCTACCGTTTCAACCAACCCTTCATCATTATATACATTGAATGAAGTTGTTGTAGACCTGATGAGTTTATTATCTCCCGTTGAAACAGAATAACTGTTCCAGGTATATCCCGGACTTAGAATAACACCAGGATCATAGGTTATGCAATATGTCTGATCATCATAAATTATTTTTTCAAAAACTACCAGATTGACTGCCCCCACTGAGTTATCAGGAAAAGCACCATACTGATTATATACATGCTTTATGGTCTTATACGAATTAAAGTCCGGATTTTTTCTCTGCGTTGTCTGATACTGAAGCAATCCTCTCTTGTAATGATAACTTACTACATTGGGTTTATTGTATTGATACAAAGAAGTAAACCCATCCTGCACAAATGAATATTCATTAATGGTTCTGCCTGTATTGTTTGTCTCATCCCCTTCATATTCTACAACCTCACTGTAACCTACCGAGGCGCCATCATAAGGCTCTCCCACACTTGGAAGAGAAACGAAATTACGCACGCGGCAATAGTAAAAGTTTGCTCCATAACATGGAGACCTCTGTTGTTCTGAATTGAAAAAATGAATTGGTAATGGAACAATAATATCTCCCCTCCCATTTTCA